>CATIQX010000178.1 GCA_949531795.1 Cryomorphaceae bacterium
GAGAAATCTAGTTCCCTTTTTTATTTAACGTACACATTATTGTACACATTAATCGTTTTTTTTAGTGTGTTCAGACCTACTTAAGAGGTTTAGAAATAGCTTAATTGAAGCAGGAGGATATGCCTATGGTTTAATTTGCGACAATATTAAATTTAACTGCCCACATTTTATGACCCTCTTCAAGGCTATTTGCTTTAGAATATATCAAGTATCCTTCTGTTTGATTTTCATTATTATAAATTAAATTTGGGTGCCAACTAAAAGAATGGCTGTCAAAACTCCAAGGAATTGCCCAGTCTGTAATCAACTGGCTTGCTGGAGAATCCCAGTTTATACCATCTTCTGATTGTCTGTAATATATTCCTGAAGCAGATGGGCTTGCAGCGCCATTTATAAATTCGCCCCAATTATTTTCAGAGTATACCATTATATAAGAGTCACTAAAGCTATTATAAGTAACGTGAGGAAATATAGCATCAGAATCACCTTCACCAACTACGACCTCTTTTGAACGAATAACTTCATTAGTAAAGTTATTGTTAGAATCTAAGTAATAAGGGTTGTCGAAATCTGGAACCTTATTAGAATTAACATTGAACTTTGACATACAAATATTAACACCCCGTCCGTCTCTGTTATGATCTACATAATAAACAAAAACTTCAGTAGAATCTTTTGAAAAAGTTATAGATGGCTCTCCAAGGCCTCCATCACATTGACCATTGTCATAGTTAATGTTATAGGTGTTTTCTAATAGTGCTGTATTTGATAATTGAAAAGATTGACCATTATCATAAGATGTTGCCATACCTACGGAAGCATAAAAGCCTGGAACGTTTCCCGGGCACTGAGTTCCATCGTGTTGTTCGGAATGAAATACACTATAAATTGTGCCGTTATCATCTTTAATTATTTGTCCTAGCCCTACATAATTTGAATAATAAGTGTTGTCTACAGGGGACGCGACTTGAATTACGCTAGATAGGTTGTCTAACGATTCTCCTTCTAAAACATAAGAACTAGTACCCGATGCTGTCAACAGTTTTATATAATTTTCTGAATAGTCTAAAACCCCAACGGTAATATCATTATAGTAATTTAAACCAAGATTGTGACCAACTGGGAATTCATCAGAGAAGTCTAATTCAAGAGTGTAAACTGCATTTGGATTTTCTACATAAATAGTAATGGTATCGCTTATAAACGTGCTGTTTCCATTATCATTAAATGCATAAACGTCTATTGACTTGTTTGAAGTTCCATAATCTAAAAAAGTGAATTCTAAATATCCGCTCTCTGAGAGTATAACCTCACCACTATCAAACCTGTATTCAAAATAGTCTGTATTATCCGCTGTTGAGTTAAAAATTACGTTTCCTGAACCATCCCCATTAGGATAACTTTCTGAAACCCCTTGAATGCTAACTTCTAAAATAAGGTTTGAAGGGGTAATAATATCAACAGGACTTGTGGAATCATCAGCTTGCTCGCCACTACAACCGAAGATTAATAATGCAGAGAGTAAGAGTAGTTTTTTCATATTAGCTCAATTTACTCAAATATAAGAAATGTGAGTTTAACCTACGTAAGAGATTTAGAGATATTAGAACTTAAAGCAGGAGGATATGCCTATGGTTTAGTTATTTTAAATTAATATATATTTACAACTAACTAATTTATTAAAATATGAAAAATTTATTTCTACTAATGGCTGTAATATTAGTTACAGCTTGTCAACAAACAATTGAACCAACAGCTGAGCCAACAGTTGAACCAACAGCTGAGCCAGTAGGCCCTCATACCTCTATAGAATGGAGAGTTTGGGCATACAGTACTGCAGCTCCATCATTTATTGCAGCTAACTGCTCAGTAATGGCAATGGACGGTACCATGCTTAGAGAAGGAACTAACGGATGGACAGCAATGGCTGCAAATCCTAGAGGTATGTCTGATCCAGAAAATGGTTGGAAAGATGCTCACGAAGCAATGCCTATGGTTGGAGATGGTCCAGCTATGCAATGGGCAATGGCTTATATGGGTGGGAAAACACCAAAAATGGATTCAGACGGATGGGCGTGGATGTTACACGGCGATATGGGAGAAGACAACACAAAACATCTTGTATTTAACAAAGAAGATGCTGTGGAAGGAGAATGGATTGAATCTGGAGCACATTTAATGTTATTCCCCAAAGATCCTGCATCTCTAGATGGTCAAACTACAAACTTTAATTCTGGAGCACCATATGTAATGTTTAAAGGTACTGGATATGATCATTTAATGATACCTGTAGAAGGGTATTATGATTATCAAGCTCCCAAATAGAAGATACATTAATCAATAAAAATAAACTCACATAATTATTATGTGGGTTTTTTTATTTTATAATTTCATTAGTGTGGTTCTATATTAAAAGGTTTAGAAATAGCTGAATTAAAGCAGGAGGATATGCCCATGGTTTAGTCTTTCTTTTTCGAATAAACTTGGGAGACAAGTAAAATCAATAAAAGAAATAAAATTGAATTTATATATTCTGGGTAGTTTGTTTCTTTCCACAAGTTTGTGAAAAATGAGATTAAAAAATTAGCTATTATAAGAATTACAGTAATATTTAATAGAATTTTATATTTATTTTTCATAAACCAAATATAAGAGATGTGAGTTTAACCTAGGTAAGAGATTTAGAAATAGCTGAATTAAAAGAGATAAGATCTGCCTATGGTTTAGTTGCAAGGGCCTTCTGCGTATGTAATAACCCCGTAAAAATTAAAAGCCTCACAGCTATTTCCATATGTATTTCCGTCACATCCACACACAGGCTGGTATTCTTCAGTGCAAGCATAATCTAAATTGATTAATGTTTCATCAACACACATATTAGGTACATCTTCATTCTCCTCACTACTACAACCGAAGATTAATAATACGGAGAGTAAGAGTAGTTTTTTCATAATAGGTTATTTTATCCAAATATAAGAAATGTGAGTTTAAGCTAGGTAAGAGATTTAGAGATATTAGAACTCAAAGCAGGAGTATCTGCCTATGTTCTACTTGTGATTTTAAATTAATATACATAAATTTACAACTAACTAATTTATAAAAACATGAAAAAATTATTTCTACTAATGGCTGTAATATTAGTCACAGCTTGTCAACAAACAATTGAACTAACAGTCTCAATCTCTGACGAAGATATTGTAAGTGCTTTAAAAGAAAATGCTGTAAATCTTCAAGAAGCTATTCTCACACAAAACTCAGAAGAATTCAATAAGTATGTTGATAAGAACATCGCTTTTTCAACAGGAGACTCAAACTTAAGCAAGTTTTATACAATGAGTACTGAAAGTTTTGATGCTGAACCAGCAGCTAAATGGGGAGAGTTTGATTTATATGACATCAATGTAGCTCTTTCACCAGATTCAAGAACTGCTGTACTAACCTTTTACGCCAAAGGAGATTACACAGTAGCAGAAGCAGATAAAGTCGATTATAGTACAAGAGCCTCTTCTGTTTGGATTTCAACAGAAAATGGCTGGAAAATTATGCATTCAAGCTGGGCTCCTTTTGGAGGAGGTAACGGAATACCAAATAACTAGCATAAATTATTAAATATTGAAGCTTATTACTTTCATTAAAAAAAGGAGTTACAGCGATGTAATTCCTTTTTCTATTTATCAATACATCATTAAGCTTTTACTTATACTATCTCAGCTCAAAGCAGCAGGATTTGCCTTTGGTTTAAACTAAGGTTATTGTTTTGTAAATATTTTTCTTATTATCCAACTTGATTTTGATGTTTTTAGTTGTAATTTGTTA
>CATIQX010000179.1 GCA_949531795.1 Cryomorphaceae bacterium
GTAAATGAAGATAATAAGAATAGAAATATAATGATTTTTTTCATGTTTTTTTAGATTTAAATTAAATTTAATACAATTCTTTGTTAAGCCCAAACATCAATATTAATTAGAATTTAACTTAGCTTAGAAGTTGCTGAATTAAAGGAGATACATGAGGAAAATAAAAAAAGGGCATAGCGCACTCTTTTTATTAGTTGAAAAAAATAATTCTGTTTAAAAAATTGATTTTTTTACTGTAATTTAATTTTCTTATCACCAACAACAAGGGCATTAAATACTGTTCCTTCCTTAACTATAGCTGGCTTCCCTTTGATTAGTAGCAGAGGAGCTGCTACAATAACTGCAACACCAACTACAAGACCTGTCTTGCTTTTTCCCGCAAAGCTATATTGGAAAGATACAGGTATTGATTGGCCATCAATAGCTTTTATAAATTGTACACTAAATGCTAGTTTCCCTTTTGTCCCTGCCATTTTTCTCCTTACAGACTGTGTAATAGTTCCATTTACAAGAGTACCTTGTTTTACCAGTACGTTCCCGTCAATATCTGTTACATCAGCTTGAACTGTTAGTGTAATTAATTCTCCTTCTCGTACTTTACGGCCACCTTTCCTGTCAGAGGAAATAGTCTCTGTCATAACCAAAGGAATTCTTGTTCCAGCGGTTAACATTACTGTATTATTTTTAGCTTTTTCATCTACATTAAATGTCATTCGCTCTCCATTCTCAAATGTAACAAGCAAGACATCGCTTAAATTCAAGCTGAAAGCAATTGATAGTCCCTTCTTTTTATATTTAAGCGTAGTATCGCTAATTTCAGTTATTTTCACTTTAAGTTCAGACCCATCTTTCTTAATAACGGAATCTTGAGCCGAGAAACTTATTCCAATAAAAAGTGAAAGAATAAAAATAATTTTTTTCATAGTAATTAATAGTTTTTAGTATTATTATTGTTATTGTTAGAAGTATTCATTATGATAATTTTATTTCAATTCCAAAGCTTCAATATCCTTGTAATCAGTTCCTCTTATAGCCTCAAAACCAGTAATCATTTCCTTTAATTTTTCAAGATTTGATTTCGCTAAATTATTTTGTTGTCCCAAATCTATATTTAAATTATATAGTAAGTACTCATCAGAATTTCCAAGTTCAATATTAACTTGTTTTTCAATTTCAGGACCTTTATATGGCGGAATCATTACCCAATTACCTTTTCTATAGGCTGTTCTTGTAGTCGCTTCAATGATCAGGCTTTCTCTTCCTTCTTCTGTTTTTCCTAAAAGTGTATTTAATAAATTTTGACTATCCGTTTTTTTAGTATCAATATCAACTAATGCGGAAATAGATTCTAAAACATCTAATTGAGATACTAAAGCATTTGAAACAGTAGGTTTAATTTTTCCTTTCCAATAAGTAATGAAAGGCACGTGAGTTCCTGCTTCAAACAAACTATATTTCCCCCCTCTTAGCCCACCATTAGGATCATGCATTCCTAACTTTTCAACAGCTTCATCATAATAGCCATCATTTAAAACAGGACCATTATCACTTGATAAAATAATTAAAGTATTTTCTAGTAAACCTTCTTCTTCTAAGGTTTTAATAAATTCGCCAACTGCCCAATCAGCTTCGACAATTAC
>CATIQX010000180.1 GCA_949531795.1 Cryomorphaceae bacterium
GTTTGAAAGCGGAAGTGGGTTAAAGCAGAACATAGGAATAGCAGGGCAAGTACTTAGCAGTTTAGGTAGGGTTATTCAGATTCATAAATTAGAAGATTTATCATTTACTTATACTAATCAAGAAGGAGTCTATTACAAAAGTAATGGAAGTAATAAAGTAGAAATTGATTATGAAACTTATCGCATCAATACTTTTATGGATGACTATTTAAGCATTCAATAATAAACTTGTTTGTTACAACGCCAAAATTTATACAAGCACTCTTTCCTTCATTAATTTGGAGGAAAGAAACGCTAGATAAAAATATATGGCTTACTTTTGATGACGGACCAAGTCCTCATGTTACTTCATGGATTTTATCTATTTTAAAAAAAGAAAATATAAAAGCTACTTTCTTTTTAATTGGACAAAAAATAGAAGAATTTCCAGAACTAGTAGGCGCTATTGTTAAAGATGGTCACACAATAGCCAATCATTCCTATTCTCATAAAAACGGATGGCTTACTAATAAAGAAAAGTACTTAGAAGATATAGAAAGATGTCAAGCATTAATGCCTAATAATAAATTATTCCGACCACCTTACGGAAAAATTACTAAAGCACAGATTGCAGTACTCAAAGAAAAATATAAAATCATTCTATGGGATGTTCTTAGTTATGATTTTAAGCAGAATACTAACCCTAAAATAGTTCAAGAAAATATTATAAAAAATACTTCAGCAGGATCAATAATAGTAATGCACAATAATCAGATGAGTTTTAAAAACCTTCAACCAATACTAGAAAAGACAATTCAGCAATTAAAAATAGAAGGGTATAATTTTAGTGCTACTTGGTAGCAATACAAAAATGATCTAGGCAATCAGAGTTAGAAGTGCAGATTGAATAGTCAGTATAAACAAGAGAATTAACAATACCTTCATTAGCATCTTGCAAACTATGCCTGTTAAATCTATTTAAAAGATCATAAGGGATCTGCAATAACCATCTTGGTAACCAGTATTGAAAATTCAGAATATCAAAACGAGTAATCTTACGAACAGATTCTTTATTTTTATTGTAATAGTCCATGACTTTATCATTTCCAAAAACCCCTTTCAACTCATAGGTATCAAATAAAATTTTAAGCACATCCTCCATTTGTTTAGGGTTATATTCGCGAATATGCCATGGGTTTCTAGTTAAGGACATCACACTGTTTGGAGTTGTTAAGATCACCTTCCCCCCTGGCTTTAATACCCTGTAAATTTCTCGCAAAAACATTTTATCATCTTGAATATGCTCAATCACTTGAAAGGTAACTACAAAATCAACACTATTATCTTCAATCTCTTTTAAAGGAGGTACTTCCATCTGAATAAATGTAATATTATTTACAGCCTTTAACTCATCACTAATTTCAGTATTGTACTTATCAACTGCAATATAATGATCAACTTTAGGAGCTAATTCCATAATTCCATACCCCTCACCACTTCCTACTTCAAGTACAGTTCCGCTAATTAATTTAGCAGCTTCTTTGTAAGCGATTAAGTGTCTTTGATAAATGACATTTTCTGAGGGGTCAAGATGTGAGCTTCTTTCGGCTGTCTGTAATATTCCCATTTAATTTAATTTTGAATGATGCAAATATAAGAAATCTAATCTGCCAGTTCAACAAGGACTGGGCAATGGTCAGAATGCTTAGCTGCAGGTAAAATTTGTGCCCGAATTAATTTAGGTAAAAGAGTGTTAGAAATCATATTATAATCAATACGCCAACCCAAGTTTTTGGCTCTTGAGTTTGCTCTGTAACTCCACCAACTATAATGATGTGGTTCAGCATTTAAACACCTAAAAGAGTCTACAAAACCACTAGAAAGAAATTGACTTATCCAATCTCTTTCTTCAGGCAAAAATCCTGATGAATTCTTATTAACTTTAGGATTATGAATATCAATTTCAGTATGGCAAATATTAAAATCTCCAGAAATAATTAGGTTTGGAATTATCTTTTTTAATTCTTTAATATAATCGTTAAATAAAAACAAAAACTCCATCTTAAATTCTTGCCTTAACGGATTACTTCCTGATGGGAAATAAACACTCATCACAGAAAAATCTTCAAAATCTGCTCGTATAACCCTACCTTCAAAATCAATTTTTTCAATACCGCAACCATACTCTACATGCTTAGGTTTCATTTTTGTCAAGATAGCAACACCGCTATATCCAGGTTTTTCAGCAGAATTAATAAAGCAATTATAACCCAAATCATTAAAGATAGCTTCATTAAATTGATCGGGCTTTGCTTTAATTTCTTGCAAACACAAAATATCTACATTTGAAGCGCTTAACCATTCAGGTAAATCCTTTTTAATAGAAGCCCTAATTCCGTTAACATTATATGTAATTATAGTTGGCATTTATCTTAGTTTGAAGTCTATTTGAGCGGCAATACTACCCTCAATTATTAAATTAACTTTATATACTCCTGCTGATAACACTTGTACTCTTTCCCATTCAAAGCAATGTGTCATTTCAATATTTTTATACTCAAATTCAGCAGAACTTGTACAGTTATAGGTCGAGTCAGCAACATTAGTTGTAAGAATATCAGTTCCCAGAACTAATTCTCCGCCTCCATCAACAACTTGCAAATAAATAGTCTTTATTTCTGAGTCAGAAATCTGGTTAGCCGAAACAGAAAAACAAGTCCTAATTTTCTGCACTTTTTTAGCATATTTAGTTACAAATTCTCTTCCCGTACTTCTATAACGAATAGTTTCAATCTCAGAATTAAACACTTCCAAAACAGCCCCTTTACTTACTTTTTCTTCTAACTTTTTATTTTTCTTATTTAGCTTATAATTTTTCCAATTTATATCCTTATTTACTTTTACAACACTATCTTTTTCTAACACTAATACTCCATTCAAAACCAATAAAGAATCAATATTTGCTAAATATCTTTTTGAAATATCCTTGAGAGCTGTAATTTTTTTCCTAGCCTGATCTAAATCACTTTTTGTTCTTATTAGGTTTCTAATTTCAGCAATTTGATTCTGAATAACAGAATCTTTTTCATACAACTGTTCATTTAAGTCACCATATTCATCTAACAAATCATCATGATCATCAATCAAATCATCCAGCTCGTCACGCAACATATTTTTTTGCTCAATAAATTGAACTTTTAATTGCATTTGCTGTTCCATTTTGTTCTTCTGATAAAAAAGAGAAATAATAAGTAAAATAACAATTCCTAGAAATAGAATAATTGTTTTTCTAGCAGTCGAGTTTGACCATAATTCTTTAATTTTATTCATCATTTTGTTTTTTAGTTTCAGCACCAACTTTATAATCAGACTTAGCTTTTTCATCCGAATAATTTATATATAGCTCTGAAAGCATTTCATCCAAAACCTTCTCAATTTCATCGGTAATATTTCCCTTTGTTTTAACTTTAAGCATTTCCATCAAATCAATAGTTTGACTTACATATTCTAAATTAAGGCTTACTCGGCCTGTAGGGTCAGCAATTTTACCTAATCCCTGCATAGCAGAAGTGTGAAACATATAGATTAATTGCATTAAAAGTTGATTGTTTTTTTCCATATTTTATTTAAATACTTTTAATAAAAGTTCTGAATTTCGAGCCTTAGGGTTGTTTCTAATCTGCTTCTCTTTATTAGCAATAAGCACAAAAATACCATCAATTGTTTTAGTAGTCACATAATCCTCTAAATCAAGATTTACAGATTTAGTAAAAGGAATTGTATTATAAGACTTCAACAATGGATTCCAATATTTTGTAACCTCAACTTGATAAATAGCTTTTTTTGCTATTGGCTTTATTTTATTATAAAGCTGTACACTTATGTGTTTTTTTAAATAAGAAGTTGCTGCTGTATTTCCACCTTTTAAAATCTGTAATGCATCTTTAATATTAATAGAATTAATGGCATCAACAAAAATAACTAATACCTCTTTAGAGGCCAATTCAGCTGCTGAGTTTATACTCTTTTCAAAACCCTTAATTTGTGATTCCATACCTGCCTTTTGCAAGGTTTTCTTCATTTTTTCAGCCTCAGCAGGAAAAGGAATACGAATCAGTATGTTAGTATAAAACCCGCCCTTAGCTGATGAATTCTCAATAGCCTTACTAGCACCAATAACTAAAGCTTCCTTTAATCCCTTAGTCACTTCATCGTTATTAGCAGAAGTTGAAAGTAACACACTGGCTTTTGTACTAGCAACTTTTAACAAATCAATTTGCGCTAAACAAAGATGAGATACAATCAACAGTAGAGCAGAAAATATGAATTTCATAAACAATGAATTTAATTGCTAAAATAAGTATAACCTTAAAATTTAATCTACAATTTTTATTTTATTTTGGAATTTGTCGCATCACAACAATTATCAAATCTTGTATTGAAAAATGATAATGAATAGTATACTCAATAACAAAAAAATTATTCAACTACATGAGATTACGAAAAATGAATAAATTCATATGCAAGAAATCATACAATCTCATAATAGAAGATGTAGTTAATTAATGTTTGAATCAATAAAAAACCCCACCAAATAGGTGAGGTTTCTGTGGGCCCAGCTGGGCTTGAACCAGCGACCCCTTGATTATGAGTCAAGTGCTCTAACCAGCTGAGCTATGGGCCCTGTTTAAAA
>CATIQX010000181.1 GCA_949531795.1 Cryomorphaceae bacterium
AAAAGGCTGATTTTCTTTTCATATTCTTAATGCTTTTAAATCCTTCTTTTAATCCTTCAATGAAGACTAATATCTTTTCATAGAATTTAGAGTTTTTTAGAAATCGTTTAAATAAAACAAAGAGAATGCCGCCAATAAAAAAAACAGCTAATAGAGTAAATAACTTGTCACTTCCTGCATTTAGAGTTTGTTGGGCTTTAAGAGTAGAATAAAAGTTAAAGAGATCATTAAATTTTAAAACGACAATAATTAGCATTAATAATATAAGAAAAACAAAATCTAGAACTCTTTCAACAAGTATCGTTCCAAAAAGTTTGTCTACTGGTATTTTTTCAACTTGGTTGAGTGCTGTACATCTAGAGATTTCACCTGCCCTTGGTATAAACATATTTGTGAAATAACCAATTGAAACTGCCGAAACACTATTTAATTTTGTCGATCTATAACCAAGAGCGTCAATAAGAACTATCCATCTTAAGCCTCTGCTAACATAAGCCCAGCCGCCAAAAAACATGGATAAAAACACCCATTTACCATCCACCTTTTGTATTTCTTTTATTAGTTGAACAGGATCTTGATTCTTAAAAAGCAAGTAGATAATACCGAATGCAAAAACTAAGGAAGTAATGTATTTTAGTATTTTGAAAATAATTTTTTTATTCACTTTGTAAAACTATAAAATTATATTATCAATTAGACGAACTCCAGAATGATAAGCAGAAATACAGACTGCACTCTGATTTACTGCTTCCCAATCCTTAATTGGAAGCATAGTTTTAAGAGCTACAAATTCTGCATATTCTAAAGTAAAGTTTTCATTTTTTAGAAACTCTTTTTGTATGTGTGATTTTAGTTTAGTTACTCCAATTGCCTTATTGTTTTCGCAATAATTAAGGCAATTATAAATAAGACTAGCTTCTTTTTTTGCGTTCTCTGAGAGAAGTTTATTTCTTGAACTTTTCGCTAAGCCACTTTTCCCTCTCACTGTCTCAACTCCTTCTATGTAAGTATCTGACTTCATTTGTTTAGCTAGATTCTTAACTATATACAATTGTTGTAAATCTTTTTGTCCGAAAAAAGCTATGGTAGGGTTTATAATGTTAAGTAATTTCTGTATAATGGTTGCCATTCCATTAAAATGTCCGGGACGAAATTCCCCTTCAAGGATAGTAGTTAGCGATCCAAAATCATATGATTTAGCTTTTTCTCCTTTGACATATAAGTCATTAACAGGAGGATTGTATACTATATCACATTTTACATTCTCTAACATCTCTAAATCAGTAGTTAATGTGTTCGGGTATTTTGCTAAATCATTAGGGTTATTGAATTGTGTAGGGTTTACAAAAATACTACAAATACTAATATCACATTTTAGATTTGATTGTTCAATCAAATGCATGTGCCCTAGATGTAAAGCCCCCATTGTAGGGGTAAATCCTATTGTTTTCCCTTTACTAAAAGCAGCTAAATGCTTTTGTAATTCTTCTTTTGATTTAAAAATATACATTTATCAGTAGTAAAATTGTACTTATTGGCGACAAAACTAAGTGAAAAGCTTTGATGTTTAGCTTTTTTTTCTATATTTTTGCATACTAATAAATTTATCAATGGGAAAGAAGAGAGTATTGTATGTTTCGCAGGAAATAGTTCCTTACACTGGGGAAACAACAATGGGTGAAGTAGCTAGTCTACTTCCTCAAAAGACGCAGGAGAAGGGAAAGGATATTAGAATGTTTTTGCCAAAGTTTGGAACCATTAATGAAAGAAGACATCAACTTCATGAAGTAATACGTCTTTCAGGGATGAATTTAATTATTGATGATTTTGATCATCAGTTAATTATTAAAGTAGCATCAATTCAAAAATTGAGAATGCAGGTTTATTTTATTGACAATGATGAATATTTCCTTACCAAACATATGTTCAATAATGAGGATGGTAGTTTTATGTCTAATAATGATGAGCGCATGATCTTCTATTGTAAGGGGGTAATTGAAACTGTACGTAAGTTAGGCTGGAAGCCCGATGTTATCCATTGTCAAGGTTGGTTTACTTCATTAGTACCAATGTATATCAAGAAATTATATGCTGGTGATCCTCTTTTTGAGGATGTAAAAGTAATTTACTCTGTATTCGATAATACATATGATGGAGTGTTGAGTACAACTTTACCGGACAAGTTATTATTTGAAAATTTAGAGGAAAAGGATGTAGCTATGTTGCAAGAATCAAACATTAATAATTTACATAAACATGCCATTGATTTTGCTGATGCCGTTGTACAGGCAAGTGAAAATATTGAAAAAGAGGTGTTGGATTATATTAAAACATCAGAAAAGCCGTTCATGGAATATCCTGGGGCGGAAGACTATATTGACGCTTATCAAGATTTTTACGAGCAATTTATTGAAGAGGAGATTGTAGCAACTATAGAGAAATAACACATGAATAGAATCATATCATTAAGCCTAATTATTGGTTTAATAGCAGTATCTTGTACTGACCCTAACACAATTGGCTTGGAAGTGCAGCCAACATCTGATAATATAATAATAAGCTCAGCTAATTTTGAAGGCATAAGCTCAGTTACAGAATCTGAGGATTCTTTACGTACAGATGAAGCGCTTAATTTAATTTTAGGTGGGATAGATGATTCAGAATTTAGTTTTAATAATGCTGGCTTTTATACTCAAATCCTATTAACAGAAAACAACACTGATCTGGGAACTAATCCGATTGTTGATTCAGTTGTGTTATCTTATACCTATTCAGGTTATTATGGTGATTTACAAGATTTTACTAGTTTAGATGTTGTAGTTCTTCAAGAAGATATTTACAAAGATTCAGTCTATTATTCTACGTCCTATACATTGCCTGTTTCGACAGGTATATCTCATGTTGAATCATTTTCAGTTTCTGATGAAGCATCTGAAAGCCCGTTATTAACTGTAAAATTAAGTGGTGACTTTGGACAGGAAATTCTTGATCTTGAAAATGAAGGTTTAAAAGATAATGAGACATTTTTAGAAAATTTCAAAGGAATTAGCGTTTTTGCTAGCGGAGAAAATACAATGCTATATTTAAATCCTTCTGGATCAAACTCTTCTCTAAAAATCTATTATCACAATGATGAAAGCGAAACAGATACTTTGTCATTGGATTTTGAGCTTGGTGGTGATGCTGCTAGAATTAATTTATTTAATCCAAAGCCTCTCGAAAGTCTTAATCAAGTTGATGGAAAGATTTATATTCAGTCAATGTCGGGGTATAAAGCTAAAATAGAGGTAAATAATACAGATTCTATTAAATCAATTTTACAAGGAAAAGCAATCAATAAAGTTACTATAGTTTTTGATGTTGAAGATGGTTCTCAGAGTGAATACACTGCGCACGATAAGTTATTTTTAGTACGTGTAAATGAACAAGGTGATAATGTTTTTTTAACTGATTATACAGTTGAAGGTGAAAATCATTTCGGAGGTAGCTTAGATAATGATAAGTATGAGTTCAATATTACTCGCTATTTTTATCAGTTGTTGAATAATGATACTTATACAAACGATTTGTATTTACTACCTGCTGGTGCAGCTGTAAATGCAAACAGAACCATCATTAGTGAAGATATAAAACTTACTATTAATTATTCAAAACTATAAATTAATTGTATCAACTTTGTATCAGTTTTGATATGATGTTTGATGTTATTTGTTTAAATTAATATATACATTATGTGTGGAATTGTAGGTTATGTAGGGGGTAAACAAGCTTATCCAATTGTTGTAAAAGGATTAAAGCGATTAGAATATAGAGGTTATGATTCCTCTGGTGTTTGCATAGGAAATAGAGAAGGATTTTCTTTGTTAAAAGAAAAAGGCAAGGTTTCAGATTTAGAAGCTTATGCGGCCCAAAAAGATACTAGCGGTTCAATAGCTATAGGACATACAAGATGGGCAACTCATGGCGTGCCTAGTCAAGTAAATGCTCATCCACATGTTTCAGGTGATGGCAAGTTATCATTAATCCATAATGGGATTATTGAAAACTATGACTCAATAAAAAAAGCACTAATAAGTAAGGGGCATACATTTCAAAGTGATACTGATACTGAGGTATTAGTGCACTTGATTGAAGAAATTAAAAGCCATGAACAAGTTTCGCTTTTTGAGGCTGTTCGTTTGGCTTTGAATGAGGTAGTTGGTGCTTATGCAATTATAGTTATGGAGCAAGGAGTGAATAATGAATTTATCGCCGCAAGAAAGGGGAGTCCTTTAGTTATTGGTATAGGAGAGGGCGAGTATTTTGTTGCTTCTGATGCTAGTCCTATTGTTGAATATACTCGAGATGTAGTTTATCTTGAGGATGGTGAAATAGCTCTTATTAATAAAGATGCTGATCTAGAAATTAGAACGATAGCTAATGTGTCTAAAACACCTTATATTCATGAACTGGAAATAAGTTTAGAAGCTATTGAAAAAGGAGGGTTTGCTTCTTTCATGTTAAAAGAAATATTTGAACAACCTAAAAGTATAATTGATA
>CATIQX010000182.1 GCA_949531795.1 Cryomorphaceae bacterium
GATTAGTATAAGTAAATGATAAATCTTCTAATTTATGAATCTGAATAACCCTACCTAAACTGCTAAGTACTTGCCCTGCTATTCCTATGTTCTGCTTTAACCCACTTCCGCTTTCAAACTCTTTTAAGTATTTAATTTCAGTTAAGTAATCATCAATCATTACGGTTAGTACTTTTTTCGCCTTTTCATCTTCTCCTAACTTGTAATAGATGTCAATAATTGGCAATGAAAAATAACTTAAGTTAACTACATCTCTTGGAAATTCTGCCATACATTTATCCAATGTTTCAATTGCCCTTGCAGTATCTCCTTTAACGAATAAAGCTTCTGCTAAACGTGAGTAATTATTCCTGAAATTCATTACCATTCTAGTATTGGTTTCATCAAAATATAAATCAGGATTATTGAAGCCTCCCCATTTAAAATTTTCTACTAATCTTTCATACATTTTTTCGGCATGTACAATTCCTGTTTGTCCATCAGGAGATTGGGCTACATAAGGGACAAGTCTATATGCTAGACCCTCTAACTGAAAGTATTTTTCTAAGCCCATGAAGTTATCTCTTCCAACAGTAATAGCAAAATATATAGGGCGTTCCCAATTGAAATTAGCTAAGATATCCAATACCATTAATTTGTTTTTATAAAGCCCGTTTCCTTTTAATTTGAATTTTATTTCATCTACAATTTTCTCATGATATTCTTTTGGGATAAATGATTTTACATTTTCTTTATTTACTGAAAGCTTTAGTTTTTTAGTAGGGCAGTAGCTTCTTAGTCCCGCAGAGGTATTTATCTTGGCTTTGGCACTTTTGCTATTAATAAAATTTACGACATCCTTCACTTCAACATAATCTTTAAATCGTTCATTTATTGGGGTGTAATCTCTTGTACCCGCTCTGTAATCATCATGTTCTAATGATGATGGGATAGGAGCTGCATCATATGATGCTCTTTTCATTTGATCAATGTACCAAGGTGTATTGAATAAAGATAAGTTAACTACTTTAATATCTGTACGTATGCCTTCTACTTCCTGTGCGTACCAAAGAGGGAAAGTATCATTGTCACCATTTGTGAATAATATAGCATTTTTATCACAAGAGTTGAGGTAGTTTTTTGCTACTTCTAAAGCAGTAAATCTTCCACTTCTATCATGATCATCCCAATTTTCAGCCGCCATCAGTGTTGGGATAGTAAGTGCTATAATAGTGGATAAAGCAGCACTTGCAGAAGAACTCATCCTTTTACTTAAAAAATTATAGATTCCTAAAACACCCATTCCTATCCAAATAGAAAAGGCATAAAAAGAACCTACATAGGCATAATCTCTTTCTCTTGGTTGGAATGGTACTACGTTTAAATAAATGATAATCAGAACTCCAGTAAATAAGAAAAATAACAAAACAGTTAAGGCATCTTGGTTGTTTTGCTTAAAGTGGAATAACATTCCAATTAAGCCTAAAATTAGTGGGAGAAAATAATAATGATTTTTCCCTTTATTTTTTCCTAAATAATTCGGTACATCTACTTCTGCTGATGGTGTTCCTAATCTTGCATTATCAATAAATCCTATTCCGCTTTCCCAGTTTCCTTTTAAGGAATTTCCATCCATATTCATAAAATCGTTCTGCCTACCAGCAAAATTCCACATAAAATAACGAATATAGGACCAGCCAATTTGGTATTTGAAAAAATAGGTTAGGTTTTGACCAAAAGTAGGCTTTGCATCTTTGTTTTTAAGACCTGCCCAACTGACATAGCCCCCTGCATGTCTAGCCTGGGTATTGCTCCAAATTCTTGGGAAAAACATTTTATCTTTTTTGCTGTAATTTGGAAGCGTATTTTTTCTCTTGTCTATTACAACATATTTCCCTTTCTTTTCGTCTTTTGCGTAAACAGGACTTCCATCTAAATATGGTTCTTTGCTATCTAATTTTGCATTAAAATGTTGCCCGTAAACGATCGGCCAGCTTCCATACTGTTCTCTTTTTAAATATGATAAGAGTCCGACTGCATCTTCAGGATTATTCTCATCAATAGGAGGGTTTGCATTTGATCGGACAACTAAAATTGCGAACGATGAATACCCTATTAGTAGCATCATAACTCCTAATATTGCTGTATTCCAAACTGCTTTATTGTGTTTCTTGGTGTAAGATAATCCGAATGCAATAGCTCCTATCACTGAAAGGAAATAAATAATAGTTCCAGAGTTAAATGGCAAACCTATTGTATTTACAAAAAACAACTCAAAAGTAGAAATTAAACTTACGGCACCTGGAATAATAACAGCCTGAACTAAGCCTAATATCATCATTGAAATGACGAATGCTTTTATTGCTCCTGATTTGGTGTATTGGTGTTTTTTGTAATAGTAAATCATTCCCATTGCAGGAATTGTAAGCAAGGATAATAAATGCACCCCAACTGAAAGCCCTATTAAGTATGCAATTAAAACAAGCCATCTGCTCGCTAAAGGTTGGTCAGCTTCTTGCTCCCATTTCATAATGCACCAAAAGGTTATTGCTGTAAAAAAGGATGACATGGCATACACTTCTCCCTCAACGGCCGAGAACCAAAAAGAGTCAGAAAAAGTGTAAGCTAAAGCTCCTACAAGCCCACTTCCTAAAACAGCATATATTTTACTCGTTTCATAATTATTGTCTTTAAAAAACATCTTTCTTCCAAAGGCTGTAATAGTCCAAAAGAGAAATAGAATAGTAAATGAGGAGCATAATGCAGATAGAATATTGATAGCAACTGCTACTTCTGAAGTTCCTTGAGCTGCAAAAAGCGTAAAAATTCTACCAAATAACTGAAACAATGGAGCTCCAGGAGGATGTCCAACTTGTAATTTATATGCAGTTGCAATATACTCGCCACAATCCCAAAAACTTACGGTTTGTTCAATAGTAGATAGATAAACAAATGAAGCGATTGAAAACACGCTCCATCCAATAATGTTATTTAGTTTTTTAAATTGATTCATCTTTAAATAGTACTTTTTGTTAGGATGGCGAATGTATAAAATTAATTATTGATTTCTATCTTGATTTTATAATAACGAAAAAATGAGAATTTATTTTGTACTTCTCACTTAATTGTTATTTTTGCCGACCAATTTGTACATTGCCCGATGGTGTAACTGGCAACACGTCTGCTTTTGGTGCAGAAGAGTCTAGGTTCGAGCCCTAGTCGGGCAACTTTTTACAAATTGGAGCTTAATTTATTTTCTGCGCAAATAATTTCAGGATGCAAATTCTGTAAATTTACCCCTACTTTCTTTGTTCATAATTGACATGTTTAAGATTTCTAATTGGCTGAGAGATTTCCCTTATTTTTAAGTTATAATTTCAATTATTTAATTCTACTATTTTAATGTTTTAGGTTTCAAAAATGTCTAATCTATTAAGTTTTAAGTGAATTTTTATTTGTAACTACTTTGTTTTATTTATCGTATGATAAGAAATTATAATTGTAGGTTTTTTAGAACATTTTATTGATATTGATTTATTTTAAGAATTTTAGCTTAATTACAATGAGTATTCTATGAAAAATATTCGCAGAATGTTGAAGATTACATTATAGGTAATTAAATAATTTTGTATATTCGCAAACTATATTGCTATTACGACAAATGATAGGTTAGAACAAGTATTAAAACAAGTATTAAAATAAATATTATGAAAAGAAATTTTATCCAAAGTTTATTAAATTTTACATTAGTCTTTTGTTTAGGTTTTTTATTGAATCCTTCAACAATTATTGCTCAAAATCTTAATGATTTTTCACCAACTGTTTCAATTTCACTTTCGAATACTGATTGTGATAGTTTAACAGATTTAACTGTTACTGTAAGTCAGGATTCTGGTGAGGTAGATATGTTGACTTCATTATTTAC
>CATIQX010000183.1 GCA_949531795.1 Cryomorphaceae bacterium
AAATAACTAAAGCTCCATATACTTTTTAAAAGCAGCTTGAAAATACAGTTCTGTTCCCTTCCTAATTTTTGCTTTTTGAATGCTATCTACTGCACGGCTTTCAAATATTTTATTGTAACTTTCTGAAAAAGCATAATTTGCTTCTGGCCTAATCAAACCATACCCCTTGTGAAAAGCATAAGGCACTACACTTTGAGCAGTAGGATTAAATAAGTCATTTCCAAAATCATATAACTTATTATCTAAGTCTAATTGCGCTAAAATACTAGTAGAAATATCAATATGTGAACCCATTTTTTCATGTTGTTTTCCTAGGTAATCTTCACTCAAAACTTCACCCATCCAAAGCATAGGAATTTTATAGCGTTCTTTTTGGGCAACACGTCTTTTTATAGGTGAACTATGACTATGATCTGCCACAATTACAAAAAGTGTATTTGGATACCAGTCTTCCTTTTTCACACTTTTCATAAAGTTACCCAAACACTTATCAGTGTAAGCAACAGAATTTACATATTCATCATCTTTATGATCAAAACTAAGCTTATGTTCTGCAGGAAAATCAAAAGGAGAATGAGAACTAATTGTAAAGAGAGTACTAATGAAAGGCTCTGGCAAAAGCTTTAATTCCTGTTTGAACTGAGTAAACATAAACTCATCATGAACCCCCAATGATCCAGATGGTAAATGCTGATAATCATTTTCATCTTTTACTAAATCAAGCCCTTGAGAAAGTAAGTAGCCTTTAATATTTCCATAAGTAAGTTGCCCGCCAAAAAAGAAAGATGAATGATAGCCGTTTTCAGATAAGGATTTATTTAAACAAGGTAATCTCCTTGACTTATCAGCTTGATTGATAACAGCTACATAAGGGAAAACAGGGAAAGATGAAAAAATAGAACTCATGCCCTGGTCGGAAGTCCAACCATTGGAGTAGAAATCAGTAAAGGATAAACCTTCTTTTTCCAGTGCTTTAAAATTAGGAGTTATTCCATCCAAACCGCCTAGGCTTTCCACATTATCGGCCGACCAACTTTCCAAAAGGATAAAGACAATATTAGGTGTATTTTTATTTAAGATATGAGTAATAGAATCTCTTTCTGGCTTGAGCGTCTTCATAAAATTAGCAGCTTCTTCATCTGAATATTTCTGGTAAGGATTTCCCTTAAAGCTACTTTCACTCTTCAATATACTTTGTAAAATATTCCAATTAGGATTTACAGCAATATCATTCAATATTATTTTATTTGAAAAATATGCATCACTCAAATTAACAGGAATAGGTTGAAAACCTCCTCTTATTCCTAACAATAAAATACCTAATAAAAAGGGTAAAACGATCATACTAAAAGCAAACTTTTTAAGGCTACTTTTTGTTTTTATAATTAGTAATTCTACATGAACATTATTTCTATAAACGTAAATAAATAATAGTGAAATAACTCCAAATAATATACTCGTAAAAATATGACTAATACTTGCTGATTTAAATACCTCAGCTGGATTTGAAAAATGAGATAAAGCAGTAAAGTTTAGCTTTGTTTGCCACTCAGAATACAAAGCTACTTCACCACCAGAAATTAAACCTGTAAGCAGAATAAAAAAGCCAACTAAGCCATAAATTGCTTTTGAGATGAAAACTTGTTTTTTCAGAAATGAATTAATCCAAAGTAACAATATAATTGGCACTAATAAATAACTAATAAAAGAAATATCCAAAGGAATACTTTTAGGCAAAATAGTTAAGAATTCTGTAGATGAAAAAATCCCAACTTCTTCAATAAAAAAAATACAAAAAACGATACGATTTACCAAAAAGTAAACAAGCCAGAAAATAATAAAACGAAAGATATAATTAAGGTATTTCATCTATGATTTGATTATTTCTTTAATATTTCCAAAGGAATTATATAGTTTTTCTCCTACCTTCTCTTTATCAACCCAAACAACTTCAGTTATTCCTTCATCGGTTTGTGGCAACAAGCTTCCTTTAAAATCAGTACGCATAGTAAACCAATAAGTACGTTTAAGTATTTTTTTTCCATTTATTTCATATGTATGATAAGTATCTTTTAAAAAACTTACAATACTTAATCCTGAAACCCCACATTCTTCCTGGACCTCACGAATTGCACACTCTTTTATATTTTCATTCTGTTCTAATTTTCCTTTTGGCAAATCCCATTTATTATTTCTAAAAATCATAAGTAATTGGTTATTATTATTGTAAACCACTCCTCCTGCTGCTTCAATTAAGAAATAATCAGAACAAAATATTTCCCAATTATCAGTTATAATTTTTAGCTGATTATTAATGTAAACTTTATATTTTTGCGCCATGATATATGATATTGATATTGCTAAGCAAGTTGCTAAATCTTTATTGCAAATAAACGCAATTATTTTACAACCCAACAATCCTTTTATATGGGCCGCAGGCTGGAACTCTCCAATTTACTGTGATAACCGAAAAACGCTTTCATACCCTGAAATTAGAAATAATATTAGGCAAGGATTATCTGCTATTGTTAAAAATCATTACAAAGGTGCCAATGTAATTGCTGGAGTAGCAACAGCAGGAATCCCTCATGGAGCATTAGTTGCTGAAGAGTTAGGTCTTCCCTTTATCTATGTTAGAGCAAAAGCAAAAGAACATGGAAAACAAAACCAGATAGAAGGCTATTTTGAAAAAGGACAATCAGTCATTTTAGTAGAAGATTTGATAAGTAGTGGTAAAAGTAGCTTGGAAGCAGCAACAGTTTTGCGTGAATCAGGAATGCATGTTAAAGGAATGGTATCCATATTTACTTACGGTTTTGACGCAGCAACTGAAAACTTTAAAGCTAACGACTGCGAATACGTCTCTTTATGCGACTACAACACCTTGCTTCCTCAAGCAATAGAATCACAATACATTGAAGAAAAAGATTTAGCTGTATTAAAACTATGGAGAGAAAATCCATCAATTTGGAAAAAATAAAAATATGGAAACATTTACATCTCCAGAAGTCATTATAAAAAGAAGTGCTGAAAATTTCTTTATTAAAATTGGAAACCTTAATAACCTTAAAGATATTATGCCTTCTTCTATTAAGGATTTTGAAAGCACTGAAACAACCTGCTCTTTCAAAATGAAAGGAATGCCTGCTTTAAATTTAGAATTAACAGAGAAAACTCCATTTTCAAAAATATCATTAACAGCAAAGGATAGTCAAGTGCCTTTTTCTTTAGATTGTTTTATAACTGAAAAAGGAAATCAATGTCAAGCGCGCTTAGAAATAAATGCTGAATTAAATATGATGATGAAAATGATGGTAGAAAAACCATTAACTCAATTTTTAGATGTCCTTTCTAGTAAAATGGAGCAATTCTAAAATAAATATTTTATTTCTTGATTCTCAAATTCAAAAATACTATCGTCATCAAGTTGGATAAGTAATTTTCCAGTTTCAGTCACTCCTTTTATTACACCCATAAACTGCTTATTATCACTTTCAAAAGCAGCTATCTTTTCCTTTAAAAATAAGGCTTTCAAGTAATCATCATCTAAATCATTAACACCTTTTAAGTTCTTAAATCGTTCAAAAAGAAAACCTAGAAATTGATCTTGTATTTTTGAGACTTCATATTTACTATTTTGATGTAATCTTAAAGAAGTTGCTTTAGGAGAATAAGTCTTAAACACAAGCTGATTCACATTAAAACCTAATCCAATTACTGAATGTGTAATATAATTCCCATGTAATTTATTTTGTATTAATATTCCAGCAATTTTTTGCTTTAATACCAAAATATCATTCGGCCATTTTATCTCAGCATCAATGTCAAAACTTTTTAGTAAATCGCACACTGACAAAGAAACTATTTTACTAATTAAGAATTGCTCATCAATCTTTATATTAGGTTCAATAATAACTGACAACAATAGATTTTCATCAGTATTGCTTTGCCAAACCTTCCCTCTTTGCCCATAGCCACGACTTTGGTAGTTAGCAGTAACTACTAATCCCTCTTTAAAAACAGTAGAATCTTTCAAACTTAACGTGTAATCGTTTGTAGAATTTATGGTTTGTAATTTTATATGATTTATAGTAAACAAAGCAGCCTAATTTTTTCAGAAATTATTGGTTTAAAAAATGTATTTTCGCAAACGCAAATCTAAAAATAAAAATGGCTAAAAAAATTGATGCAACAAATATTCTATTAGAAAACATAATAGACGCAGTACAAGATGTAAAAGGACTAGAAATTGTTTCCTTGGATTTAAGGAAGTTAGATTCAGCAATAAGTAAATATTTTGTTATTTGCACAGGAACTTCAAGCACACATGTAAATGCAATTGAGGGAAACATTAAAAAAACAATTTCGAAGGATTTAGGTGAAAAGCCATTCCACACAGAAGGAAATAGAATTGGTGAATGGATTTTAATGGATTACTCAGATATAATTGTACATATTTTTCAAGAAAAAACAAGAGCTTTTTATAATATTGAAGACTTTTGGGGAGATGCAGAATTCAAAAATTACAAAGAATAAAAGAATTTAGAAATGAATAACAAAAAGAAATCAAATTTACCAAATGGTTTAAAGGGATTTAAATTCAAAATATACTGGTTATACGCAATCATATTTTTATTTTTTATCGGGTTACAATTTATAGGAACTGAGGTGACTCAACCTACTAATTGGCAGGAATTTAATCAATTAATGTTACAAAATGGAAAGGTTGATAAAGTAGTGATTGTCAACAAAGACAAAGCCTATGTGTATATTAAAAAAGAATTTTTAACAGAAGAACAATTCAAGAAAGTAGGAAAGAAAACCTTTGGTGATACACCAAATTTAGGACCTCATTTTTACTTTGAAATAGGTTCGGTAGAAACGTTTAGTAATGATTTAAAAGATGCACAAGTAAAATTTGATAATGAAGACAAGATATCTCCATTTTATGAAACACAAAAAGACGTATTTGGTGATATCTTAGGATGGATATTACCTTTAGCGTTCTTTGTTTTTATTTGGTTATTCATTATGAAAAAAATGGGTGGTGGTTCCGGTAGTGGTGGTGGACAAATATTTAATATTGGTAAAACACAGGGCAAATTAGTAGACAAAGAAGATATAAAAATAACCTTCAATGATGTTGCAGGATTAGAGGGTGCTAAAGAAGAAATAACTGAAATAGTTGACTTCTTGA
This sequence comes from Cryomorphaceae bacterium, assembly GCA_949531795.1. Taxonomy (GTDB): domain Bacteria; phylum Bacteroidota; class Bacteroidia; order Flavobacteriales; family BACL11; genus UWMA-0277. Next base: position 5,198 of record CATIQX010000183.1, read on the forward strand.
AATCTCCAGAAAAATACACTAAATTGGGTGGTAAAATCCCTAGAGGCGCTATGCTTATTGGTCCTCCTGGTACAGGAAAAACATTACTTGCCAAAGCAGTTGCTGGTGAGGCGAAAGTACCTTTCTTCTCGCTCTCAGGATCAGATTTTGTTGAGATGTTTGTTGGTGTTGGAGCAAGTAGAGTTCGTGATTTATTTAAGCAAGCAAAGGAAAAAGCTCCATCTATTATCTTTATTGATGAAATAGATGCTATTGGTCGTGCAAGAGGTAAAAATGCAATGACAGGAAGTAATGATGAAAGAGAAAATACACTAAATCAGTTATTAACTGAAATGGATGGTTTTGGTACAAATTCAGGTGTAATTGTAATGGGTGCCACTAACAGAGCTGATGTTTTAGATAAAGCTTTAACTAGAGCAGGAAGATTTGATAGACAAATATTTGTTGATTTACCTGATTTACTAGAACGTAAAGCAATATTTGAAGTACACCTAAAACCCATCAAACTGGCTGAAAGTATGGATGTTAATTTCTTATCAAGACAAACTCCAGGTTTTTCAGGAGCAGATATTGCCAACGTGTGTAATGAAGCAGCTCTTATTGCTGCCAGAAAATCAAAAGAAGAAGTTGATAAACAAGATTTTATAGATGCTGTTGATAGAATTATAGGTGGATTAGAAAAAAAATCAAAAATAATTTCACCGGGTGAAAAGAAAACAATTGCTTATCATGAGGCTGGACACGCCACAGTAAGTTGGATGTTAGAATTCGCTTCTCCCCTGGTTAAAGTTACTATTGTACCTAGAGGAAAATCATTAGGTGCCGCATGGTACTTACCTGAAGAAAGACAATTGACCACTACTGAACAAATGCTAGATGAAATTTGTGCAGCCATGGGTGGTAGAGCTGCTGAACAAGTGTTCTTTGATAAAATATCAACTGGAGCATTAAGCGATTTGGAAAAAGTGACTAAACAGGCTTATGCAATGGTAAGTATATATGGCTTAAGCGAAAAAGTTGGAAATATCTCTTATTACGACTCCTCCGGACAACAATCAGGATTTACAAAACCTTATTCTGAAGAAAGAGCCCAAACAATAGACAAAGAAGTTTCAAGAATTTTGGAAGAACAATACCAAAGAGCAAAAGATATTTTAATAGAGCATAAAAACAAAGTTGAAAAGTTAGGGACTGAACTTTTGGAAAATGAAGTAATTTTTAAAGATGATTTAACTAAAATATTTGGGGATAGAAAATGGAAATCCTATGAAGAAGAGCAACTTATTAAGTTAGATAAAGAAAAAATTGAATCTGACAAATTAGCAAAAGCAGAAAAAGTAAAAATATCAATAGCAAAAGAAAAAAAAATTATTGCATCAGAAGAAAGTTTAAATGATAAAAATTCTTAGTACTGATAACCCAAATAAAGCTGCAATTATAAAACAAATGCTAGAAGAAAACAACGTTAAGGTTGTACTGCTTAATAAACAAGATTCTTCTTATTTAATGTTTGGCTTAGTTGAACTATATGTGCAAGAAAATCAGCTAGAAAAATCAGAAAATTTACTCAAAGAAATTAATAATGAACGAAACACTTAAGAGAGCGCTATCAGGATTAGTTTATCTGCTTATAATGTGGTTCGGAACTTCTTTTTCTGAGTTATCATTCCATATTTTATTTTTAGTTTTAGGACTTGTTTCAACTTATGAGATGTGGAAGCTTAGAAGAGGGAAATCTAAATTCTTTGCCTTTTTATACATATTACTTCCTTTTTTTCTAATTCATTTTTTTGGAAAGATAGATAGTGATAATCTTGATTATATATTTGACCCCTCAATTATTCTGTTAATATTCATTCTTACTTGGACTTTTGACACCTTTGCCTATCTATTTGGTGTACGATTTGGAAAAACAAAAATTATGCCTTCCATTTCTCCCAAAAAATCATGGGAAGGTTTTATCGGCGGTTTTATTTTCACTGTTATTGCTTCTTTAATCACTACTCGATATTTCCTAGACATAGATAACATTATTGCTTTAGTAATAAGCTTATTCTTACCTTTCACCGCTTCCCTTGGTGATTTTATAGAATCCTATTTCAAAAGAAAAGCTGGCGCAAAAGATTCAGGTAAATTTATACCAGGACATGGAGGAATTCTAGATAGAATGGATGCCTTTATGATTACAATTCCAGCATTATACATTTACTTAAATATAATTTAACATGAAACTACACAAAGAAGGAAGCGCAACTCTAGCCATTGAGTTTATAGCTTTTAGTTTATTTAACTACTTAGCCTATTACTATGGACCTGAGTATGCAGCTTATTTTACAACAGCAATCACAGCTTTTTTATTCATTATGACGTTAAACTTTTTTCGTATTCCTAATCGAAAATTTAAAAGAAAAAAAGGAATAGTTTACGCACCTTGTGATGGTAAAGTAGTGGTGATTGAAGAAACTGAAGAAACTGAATATTATAAGGACAAAAGAATTCAAGTAAGTATCTTTATGTCTCCTCTTAATGTGCACAACCAAGTGTACCCAATAAGTGGAGATGTAAAATACACTAAATATCATCCTGGTAAATTTCTCGTTGCTTGGCATCCTAAGGCATCAACTGATAATGAAAGAAGTACAGTAGTTGTTGAAAATGATAAAATTACAATCCTTTTTAGACAAATTGCGGGAGCTTTAGCACGAAGGATTATTACTTATGCAAAGAAAAATGAAACTGTTAATGTTGCTGATGAGTTTGGATTCATTAAATTTGGCTCAAGAGTAGATTTGTTTTTCCCAATTGGCACAAAAATAAAAACCAAACTAAATGAAAAAGTAATCGGGGGACAAAGTATAATTGCTAGCTATTAATGAAAGAGATATCCTCAACTATTTTACTATATTTGCCTATAATAAATTAAAAAAAAAAAAATGAAAAAATTATCATTATTATTAGCAGTATTATTTATTGGAATTGCTAATCTAAACGCTCAAACTAATGCAACTAATATTGCTGCAGTAGAAATTGAAGAATTAAAAGAAGTTAAAACTTGTACAAAAACAGGCAAAATTTGTGATGAAACTTGTGAAAAAAAGAAAAATTCAACTTGCTGTAAAGGAAAGTCAACTTCAAAATGTTCAAAAAGTAACACAAAAAAAACAGATAGTGAAGCTCATGCTGCTATGATTGAGTCTACAATTACGGAAGCTTTGGGAACTGAAATTAATAAAGTAAAAGTTGAAAAAACTGCTTGTAGTAAATCAGCAAAAAAAGGATGTTGCAAAAAAGATGCTAAAAACAAAACAGAACAAGTTTCATCCAATAAATAATTAAATTTTAAAAACATAAAAGCCACACCATGGTGTGGCTTTTTTTATACCTATAAATATGGAATTTTTAGATGAAGTAATTGAAAACTATGCAACTAATCATACTGACAAGGAACCTAAGCTATTAGCCGATCTCAATAGAGAAACATGGGCAAATGTAATGATACCGAGAATGCTTTCTGGCCACTTACAAGGAAGAATTCTTTCTATGTTTAGTAAACTTGTAAATCCTGAAAATATTTTAGAAATAGGCACTTACACAGGATATTCAGCACTATGTTTAGCCGAAGGATTAAAAACAAATGGGAGATTACATACATTGGATATTAATGAGGAATGTACATCAGTAGCAAATCGTTATTTTAAGAAATCTAACTTTGGCGAAAACATCATACAACATATAGGTGAAGCAACAGAAATTATACCAAACTTAAATTGCAACTTTCAACTTGCATTTATTGATGCTGATAAAAAAAATTACTCAAACTACTTTGATGCAATAATTGATAAAATAGATATTGGAGGATTAATTATTGCTGACAATGTTCTATGGAGTGGGAAGGTCACAAAAGAAGAAAAGGATTACGAAGCAGTTGCATTAGATGAATACAATAAGAAAATGCTTAAATCAGATAGAGTTGAAACTATTCTCTTACCAGTACGAGATGGATTGATGATTTCTAAGAAAATTAAATAGTTTATTAATATAAATTACAAACCTAATTTATTAATATTTATATTCATAAACTATTTAATACATGATTGATTTCAAGAACCTAAAAATAGCTTTTGCTGACAAGACAAATACAGATTTAAATAGAGCATATTTTCTGTTTAAAGGAATGAGTAACCCATTATTTTCAAAATTACTTACGGCGTTATCACAATTTGCATTAAAGCTACACCTGCCAATTAAACCAATTATAAAAGCAACTGTATACAAACAATTTTGTGGAGGAGAAACAATAAAAGAAAGCCAATCTACAATTGAAAAATTATGGAAATCAAAAATTGGAACTATTTTAGATTTTTCAGCAGAAGGGAAGGAATCAACTAAAGATTTTAATAGAGCACTTAAGCAAACCCTATCCTCAATTAAAAAGGCTGCAATTTCTGAAAGTGTTCCTTTTTCAGTTTTTAAACTTACAGGTATTTGTAAATTTTCTTTACTCGAAAAAATAAATAATAAGATTCCCCTTTCAGCTAATGATCAAAAAGAAAAAAGGGAGTATGAGTTAAGAGTAAATTCTATTTGTCAATTAGCACACGATAAAAATGTAGCTATTTTTATAGATGCTGAAGAAAGCTGGATTCAAGACGCTATTGATAGTATTGCAGAAGAAATGATGGTAAAATATAATACAAAAAAAGCACTTATCTTCAATACCATACAACTATATAGAAATGATAGATTAACATACCTTAATTCTCTTTTAGAACGTTCAGAAAATAATTTCTTTATCGGAATAAAATTAGTTAGAGGTGCATATCACGAACAAGAAATTGAAAGAGCAAAAACAAAAAACTATCCTTGCCCAGTACATACCTTAAAAAAATGGACAGATACTGATTATGATACTGCACTTGAAACCTGTATTAAAAATATTTCAAGAATATCCGTTTGCGCAGGAACACATAATGAAAACAGCACACAATTCTTAGCCAATTTGATGAAAGAAAATGGTTTGAATAAAAATGATAATCGAATTTACTTCTCTCAACTTTTAGGAATGAGCGATCATATTTCTTACAACCTTTCAGCTGCCAATTATAATGTTAGTAAATACGTACCCTATGGTCCTGTTAAAGATGTAATGCCTTACCTTGTACGAAGAGCAGAAGAAAACACCTCAATTGCGGGACAAATGGGGCGTGAACTCATAAACATTATAGAGGAAAAAAAAAGAAGAAAAAATGCCTAAAAGCATTGTTAAATTGGGATACAAGCTTCCTTCTCTTTATTTGATGTAAACTTCGTCACCTTCACACTTTTATCATTGTAATAACAAAGCTCAAAAGTAACTAATAAAGTATTGCCCTTTACTAAATTTTCAATTACAAAATACTGGCAAGGCTCTCCATCTTCATCAGATAATTCAAAATTCACTTCTCCATCTTCTAAAACGGATAACAAATCTTCTTTTGTCAAATTATAATACAACAACTGACATTCAGCCAGTGTTGAAAATTCAGGTTTAATTAATATTAAATTTCCTTCTTCATCAGTTGTATTAGGATAAAGATGAGAAATAACTCTTTTATTCATATCAAAATAATCTAGGTAGTCATAAAAGGTGTTTTTTAATCGATTTTCAGGACCCATTGAGAGGAAGAAAATACTAATTAATGATCCAAATCCAAAAAACAAAAGTCTTCTTTTCATAATATTATCTATTTGCCATTATTAAATTTAAATCTACAAAGGGAATAGCGAAGTTTTTACTTAGCACTTTATTAGTTAAGTTTTCACGATAAGCATATACACCATTTCTTAAATATTCGTACTTTCTTATAGTATGCTCCACTCCGCCCTCTTCTGCAATACTCAACAAAATAGGTGTTAAAATATTAGATATTGCCATTGATGCTGTACGTGACACTCTTGACGCTATATTTGGCACACAATAATGCACAACACCATGCTTTATAAAAGTTGGGTTTTTATGTGTAGTAATTTCTGACGTCTCAAAACAACCTCCTTGATCAATACTGACATCAATTACAACTGCTCCTTTTTTCATTTCACTCACCATCTCCTCACTTACTATACAAGGCACCTTTCCATCACCTATACGCAAAGCTGCAATGACTACATCTGCTCTTTTTAAGGCTTTTCCCAATGCTTTAGGCTGTAAAGTTGAAGTAGAAATTCTTTGCATAATATTGTTCTGCAATCTCCCTAGTTTAGTAACCGAATTATCAAATACAATAACTGAAGCACCTAACCCTAAAGAGGATTGACAGGCATACTCTCCTACTGTACCGGCACCTATTATTACAATATTTGTTGGCATTAATCCTGAAACACCACCTAACATTAAACCCTTACCATTTTTTGTATTGGATAAGTATTCTCCAGCAATTAGTAAAGCAGTATTACCAGCAATTTCACTCATGCTTCTTACAATAGGTAATTTTTTTTGTTCATTTTTTATAAACTCAAAACCAAAAGCAGTAATATTTTTCTTTATTAAAGTTTTAAAATAACCCGATGTTTGTGTACTCATTTGTACTGCTGAAATTAGTTGCTGACCTCTTTGCATTAAAGTTAATTCCTCCTTAGTTGGGGGCTCAATTTTTAAGATGAAATTTGCTTTAAAAACCTCTTCTTTAGAATAAGCTAATTCAGCACCTTTATCAGTATACTCTTTGTCCTGAAAATTAGAAGCTAAACCTGCTCCTTTCTCAATAATTACACTGTTACCGTTTGCAATTAATAATCCAACAGAGTCAGGTGTTAAACTTACTCTGTTTTCTTGAAATGATGATTCTTTAGGAATTCCAATTTGCAACTGTTTAAAGTTTGGTTTTATTTCAAGCATTTCTTCTTTAGGAAGTATTCCAAACGAACTAAATATTTTTTCTTTTTTCATAATTAAATTATTAATTCAATTCTTCTTTTATTTTCTACAACACTCATCTTTATTTGTACCATATCTTCTTCTATCAAATTAGGAATTTTTTCTGGCCATTCTATAAAACAATAAGCATCACTAAAAAAATATTCTTCATAACCTATATCATAAGCTTCTTTTTCATCATCAATTCTATAAAAATCAAAGTGATAAATTTTTGTATTCCCATAAGCTTGATATTCATTAACAATAGAAAAAGTAGGACTACTAACTATATCTGTCACTCCTAAATGCAAAGATAAAGCTTTTATTAATGTAGTCTTACCTACTCCTATTTCACCAAAAAAAATAAACTTTTTATGATTTGAAGTATAATCTAATATTTCCTTAGAAATAGAATCTAAGTGCTCTAATTTTTCAGCAAAAAATATTTTACTCATTTATTTTGATTTTAAAGTAATAACTGGAATTAACATCTCCTCAATTGATATTCCTCCATGCTGATAAGTGTTTTTATAAAACTTAGCATAATGATTAAAATTATTTTGATACACAAAATACATATCCTCTTTTGCAAAAATATATTTACTACTTACATTCTGAATTGGCAAATAACATTCTAAAGGCTTATCTATTTCTAGCACATCCTCTTTCTGATAATTCATATTTTTACCTTGTTTGTATCGTAAGTTTGCATTTATACCTCTATCACCAATAACTCTTGTAGGTTTACTAACATTAATTGTTCCATGATCAGTAGTAATAATAAGATTTGCTTTTTGTTTGGCAATTTGTTTGATTATATCTTTTAACGGGGAATGAGAAAACCATGATGAAGTAAGCGAACGATATGCCGAATCATCATCAGCTAACTCTTTAATTACCTTCATGTCTGTGCGCGCATGAGAAAGCATATCTACAAAATTATAAACAATAACATTTAATTCATTATGCTTTAAATTTTGAATTTTATTGACAACTTTCCTTCCCATATCAATATTAGTAATTTTAGTATAGGAATAATTACTACTTCCCTTACCTAACCTTTGTAAATTATCAGCTAAGAATTCTTCTTCAAACATATTTTTGCCCCCATCATCCTCATCATTCATCCACATATTAGGGAAGCGTTTTTGAATTTCAGAAGGTAATAAGCCACAAAAAATAGCATTACGCGCATATTGTGTAGCTGTAGGTAATATACTAGTGTATAATTCATCATTTACAATCTTAAAATCCTCCAAAACTGATGGCTCAATAATTTTCCATTGATCGTACCTTAAGTTATCAATAACAACAAGATAAGTAGGTTTATTTACCTCCATATGAGGCAATACCTTTTTTCTAATTAGATTATGGGACATTAAAGGGGCATCCTCTCCTTTAATCCATTTCTTATAATTATTTTTAATAAACCTGAAAAACTGAGTGTTTGCTTCTGTTTTTTGCATAGCTAAAATTTGCTCAACACTTTTATCTCCTGACTTCTCTAATTCTAACTCCCAATATGTTAACTTTTTATAAATCTCATACCATTCTTCCTTATTTAAAGATGATGATAAAGACATACTTATATTTCTAAACTCTTGCTGATAATTTCTTGTTGTTTTTTCTTCAACCAAACGAGTAGTATCTATGTTCTTTTTTATAGCCAATAAAATTTGACTTGGATTGACAGGTTTAATTAAATAATCAGCAATTTTAGAACCTATTGCTTCTTCCATAATGCTTTCTTCTTCACTCCTAGTTATCATTATCACAGGAGTATTTGCATACTTTTCTTTCAGAATTGTCAAAGTTTCAAGCCCGGATAACCCAGGCATATTTTCATCTAAAAAAATTAGATCATAATTATTTTCCACCATCAAATCCAAAGCCTCATCTCCACTTTTTGCTGGAGTAACATTATATCCTTTTCCTTCCAAATAAATAATATGTGGTTTTAATAAATCAATCTCATCATCTGCCCAAAGTATTTTAATCATATTTTATTTGTTTATAGTTTACAAAAATTAAAAAAATTCCGTTATTTGCTTATATGCTAAACAGAAAAAAAGACAAAATAATTAATGATCCAATTTATGGCTTTGTAAAACTTGATAAAGGTATTATTACTGACTTAATTGACCACCCTTATTTTCAAAGATTACGAAAAATAGCTCAATTAGGACTTACTTACCTTGTTTACCCTGGCGCTCATCACACTCGATTCCATCATGCAATTGGATGTATGCATCTTATGAACAAAGCCATTAATCAAATCAGAAACAAAGGGCATGAAATAACTGAGGCTGAAGCAGAAGCACTTAAAATTGCTATTCTTTTGCATGATATTGGTCACGGCCCTTTTTCACACGCACTAGAACATTCTATAGCTTCAAATATTACCCACGAACATCTTTCCTTATTGTTTATGCAAAGGTTAAACGATCAATATAATGGGAAATTATCTTTAGCTATTGAAATATTTCGAAACAATCATCCAAAGAAATTTTTGCATCAACTTGTATCTTCACAACTTGACATGGATCGCTTAGACTATTTAAAAAGAGATAGTTTTTTTACAGGAGTAACAGAAGGGAACATAGGTACTGAACGCATTATAAATATGTTAGATGTAGTAAATGACAAATTAGTAGTGGAGGAAAAGGGAATCTATTCTATTGAAAAATTTTTAATCGCTAGAAGATTAATGTACTGGCAAGTTTATTTGCATAAAACAGTAGTATCAGCAGAAAGCATGCTAATAAAAGTACTTCAAAGAGCAAAAGAATTGTTAAATGATGGAAAAGAAGTTCATACAAGCTACTTCCTTGGGGAATTTTTAAAAAATAATTATACAATTTTCGATTTTGAAAACAATTCAAAACTGCTAAATGACTTTGCTGAATTAGATGATTTTGATATCTATTCTTCTTTAAAATACTGGAAAAATAATACTGATTTTGTCTTATCGTCATTATCAAAGATGATACTTAATCGTAAATTATTAAAAATAAAAGTACAGAACACTCCATTTACAACATCTGAAATAGATGTAGAAATAGATATAGCTAAGCAGCATTACAACATTACTAAAGAGGAGATAGAATATTTCATTTTCTCTGATAAAATCAGTAATAATACATATAATATTGAAAAAGCAAACATTAATATCTTAATGAAAAATACTGATGTTATAGACATCACTTCCGCTTCAGGTCAATTTAATATTGATGCTTTAAAAAAAACAATAAACAAGTATTTCCTGTGTTATCCTAAATTGGAATAATCAGAGCTATAGAATAATTAAAATTATTAGATTTGCAATATGAAATTTACTGCTAAACAAATAGCTAAAATACTTAATGGTAAAATAGTAGGTAATTCTGAAGTTGAAGTAAATTCATTAGCCAAAATTGAAGATGGAAAGAAAGGAGATTTATGTTTTCTATCAAATGAAAAGTATACTCCTCATATTTACACCACCCAAGCTTCAATTGTAATTGTTAATAATTCCTTTAACAACAAGATAGAGATAGCATCCACTTTAATAAAAGTTGAAGATGCTTATTCATCTTTTAGTAAGTTAATTGAATTATACAATAAAATACAATTTAATGAAGTAGGTCTTTCTAATAAATCAGATATCAATAAAAAAAGTTCAATTAGCGATAATGTATTTATTGGAGCTTTTACATCTATTTCTGAAGGTGTTACTATTGGTGAGAATGTTAAAATTTATTCTAACTGTTACATAGGTAAAAATGTTATTATTGGAGATAATTCTATTATTTATCCAAATGTATCTATTTATCATAATTGTAAAATAGGAGAAAATAATATCCTCCATTCTGGAGTGGTCATAGGCTCTGATGGCTTTGGTTTTGCACCTAATTCAGAAAATAATTACAATAAAATCAGTCAAATAGGAAATGTAATTATTAGTGATGATGTAGAAATTGGAGCCAATACAACTATTGACAGAGCAACTATGGGTTCAACAAAAATCGGGAAAGGAGTAAAATTAGATAACTTAATCCAAATAGCGCATAATGTTGAAATTGGTGATAATACTGTAATTGCTGCTCAAGTAGGAATTGCGGGCTCATCAAAAATCGGAAAAAACTGCATGATTGGAGGGCAAACAGCAGTATCAGGACACCTTACAATTGCTGATGAAGTTAAAATTGCAGGACAAAGTGGTATAGCAAAAAGTGTTAAACAAGTAGGGGAAATTGTTCAAGGTCCAATGGCATTTAACATTAAGGACTTTCAACGTTCATACATCATTTTTAAGAAATTACCTGATTTGTATAAAAAAATTAATGCTATGAATAAACAGATAAATGGTTAAAGAAAATCAAAAAACCATAAAAAATAATGCTACTATATCAGGAGTTGGAATTCATACAGGAGTACACACTAATGTAACTTTATTGCCTGCTAAGGCAAATACTGGTATCCGTTTCATTAGAACTGATTTAGAAGGGAAACCTACTATCCCCGCAAATGTAGATTATGTTTTCTCAACAGACAGAAGTACAAACTTAAAACTTAAAGACGCTGATATACATACTGTTGAACATATACTTGCTGCAATTATATCTGAAGGAATTGATAATATTATAATTGAAGTTGATAATATGGAAATCCCAATTCTTGATGGGAGTTCAATTCAGTTTTGTGAATTAATATCAGAAGTAGGTACTCAGGAATTATCTGAGAGAAAGAAATTCTTTGAAATAAAAAGAAAAATTAGTTTTACTGATACTGATAGTGGGACAACATTCACAGCAACACCTGCAGATAATTACCAAATAGAAGTTGAAATTAATTACAACTCTAAAGTTTTAGGAATACAAACATCAACACTTGAGAGTTTATCAGAATTTAGAGAGAAAATTGCTTCTTCCCGTACATTTTGTTTTTTACATGAGTTAGAGCAATTAATAAAACACGACCTGATTAAAGGAGGTAATGTAAATAATGCAATTGTTTTTGTAGAAGAAGAAATTTCAGAAGAAAAATTAAATTTCCTTGCAAAAACATTTAATAAAACCAATATAAAAGTAGAGGAAGGAGGAATACTCAATAATTTAAAACTAAGATATAAAAACGAACCTGCTCGGCATAAATTACTAGACGTGATTGGTGATTTATCTCTTTTAGGCATGCCTATTAAAGGTAAAATCACTGTTTCAAAACCAGGACATAAAAATAACACAAAATTTGCAAAATATTTAAAAAACATAATGATAGAAGAAAATAAAAAAATATCACCAGAAATTGACTTCAATACACAACCTCTTTACGATAGAAAGAAAATTATGTCTATTTTACCTCATAGAGATCCATTTTTATTCATTGATGAAATAAGAGAATTGGGAAGTGATTTTATAGTTGGAACTAAATTCGTAACAGCTGATGAAGATTATTTCAGAGGACATTTCCCTGGCGAACCAGTAATGCCTGGAGTTCTCCAATTAGAAACAATGGCCCAGGCAGGTGGTGTATTGATACTGAGTACCTTTGAAAAACCTGAAGATTATTTAACTTTCTTCATGAAAATTGACAATGCCAAGTTCAAACAAAAAGTGATTCCTGGAGATATTATCATTTTTAGGTTAAATTTAATCTCTCCTATCAGAAGAGGACTTTGTCATATGCATGGTAAAGGCTTTGTTAACGGGAAAATTGTTGTTGAAGCTGATTTGTTAGCACAAATAGCACCTAAAAAATAAACTATGATACAACCACTTTCATATGTACATCCTAATGCCAAAATTGCAGAAAATGTTGTAATTGATCCTTTTGTTACTATTGGGAAAAATGTTGAAATAGGAAAAGGAACTTGGATAGGTTCTAATGTAACCATTATGGAAGGGGCGATAATTGGAGAGAATTGCAGGATTTTTCCTGGAGCAGTTATTGCAGGCGTACCTCAAGATTTAAAGTTTCAAGGCGAAAAATCACTGGCTATTATTGGTGATAACACTACTGTAAGAGAGTGTGCTACAATAAATAGAGGAACATCAGTTACTGGAAAAACAATTATTGGCAAAAACTGTTTAATTATGGCTTATGCACATATTGCTCACGATTGTAATATTGGTGACAATTGTATCATTGTAAATAGTGTCGCTCTTGGCGGTCATGTAACAATAGGTGAATATGCCATTATAGGTGGGCTTTCAGCAATTCACCAATTTGTAAGTATTGGCAAACACGCCATGGTTTCTGGCGGTTCATTAGTACGTAAAGATGTACCTCCTTTTGTAAAAGCAGCTCGTGAACCACTTTCATTTGTAGGGATTAACTCAATTGGATTAAGAAGAAGAGGGTTTTCTAGTGAAAAAATACAAAACATACAAGATATATATAGAATATTATATCAAAATAATAATAATAACACACAAGCATTATTGCAGATTGAAGCCGAAATAAATGCTTCTCCTGAGCGCGATGAAATTATCTCTTTTGCACAAAATTCAGGAAGGGGAATTATGAAAGGTTATAACCAAAAATAAAAATATGGCAACTACAGCAGATATTAGAAACGGACTATGTATTAATCACAATGGAGAGCCTTGGAAGATTGAGTCTTTTCAGCATGTTAAACCAGGAAAAGGACCTGCATTTGTTCGTACTAAAATAAGAAATCTAAATACAGGAAGGCTTTTAGATAATACATTTACTTCTGGATTTAAAATTGATATTATTAGAATTGAAAATAGAAAATACCAGTTCCTTTATTTTGAAGGAAATGATTGTCACTTAATGAACAACGACGACTATGAGCAAATTATGTTAGCTAAAGATTTTATCGAGAATGTTCAATTTTTAAAAGAAGGTGAAAATGTAGAAGTTCTATTTCATGCTGATGAAGGAATGCCTTTATCTGCAACACTTCCATCTCATGTAGAATTAGAAATCTCTCATACTGAGCCTGGAATGAAAGGAAATACAGCAACCAATACATTTAAGCCTGCAACAACTGAGACAGGAGCAAGTATTAATGTACCTCTGTTTATTAATGAAGGAGATAAAATAAAAATTGATACTGAAAAAAAAGCATATATAGAAAGAGTAAAACAATAGAAAACAATATGAAAAAACATAATTTTTCTGCAGGACCTTGCATTTTACCTCAAGAAGTTTTAAAACAAGCGTCTGATGCAATACTTAATTTTAATAATGATAATTTATCATTAATTGAAATTTCACATAGAAGCAAACCTTTTATTGAAGTAATGGACAAGGCTATTGATTTAGCAAAAGAACTTTTAAAAATTCCAAAAGGTTATTCTGTTTTGTTCTTACAAGGAGGAGCTAGTATGGAGTTTTTGATGGTTCCATTAAATCTAATGAAAATTAATGGAAAAGCAGCATATACTAATACTGGAGTTTGGGCTAAGAAAGCTATTGCAGAAGCAAAAAAATTAGGTGATGTAATTGTTTTAGGAGACTCATCTGACACCAACTACAATTACATTAAGAAAGGATATAAAATACCTGTAGATTCAGATTACTTCCACTGTACATCAAACAATACTATTTATGGGACGCAGATGAAGGAATTCCCTATGTCTCCTTCTCTCATGGTTTGTGATATGAGTTCTGATATTTTTAGTAGAAGGATTGATGTAAGTAAATTTGATATTATTTATGCTGGAGCACAAAAAAATATGGGTCCTGCGGGAACAACTTTAGTTATTGTAAAAGATGATATTTTAGGAAAAACAGGTAGAGATATACCAACTATGTTGGATTACAATACTCACATTAGCAAGGGAAGTATGTTCAACACACCTCCAGTTTTTCCAATTTATGTATCAATGCTTAACTTACAATGGCTAAAGAATTTAGGAGGAGTTGAAGCTATAGAAAAGCTAAATCAGGAAAAATCAGATTTATTATATTCTGAGATTGATAGGAATCCATTATTTGAAGGATCTGCTGCAAAGGAAGATCGTTCAAATATGAATGTTTGTTTCTTGCTAAACGATAGTAGTAAAGAAGATAAATTTAACACTTTGTGGAATGCAGCAGGAATAAGTGGAATTAAAGGTCATAGATCGGTTGGAGGTTACAGAGCTTCCATGTATAATGCATTACCGATAGAAAGTGTAGAGGTATTAGTGGACATAATGAAAAATTTAGAAAAAAATTAAGATGATTAATATATTAGCAAATGATGGAATCTCACAAGCTGGGATTGATGCTTTAACAGAAAAAGGATTTAAAGTCATAACTGAGAAAGTAGCTCAAGAAGATTTGATAAATGCCATAAATACAAAAAAATATGAAGTACTTTTAGTGAGAAGTGCAACAACAGTTCGCAAGGATTTAATTGATTCCTGTCCACATCTAAAATTAGTTGGGAGAGGTGGTGTTGGAATGGATAATATTGATGTTGAATATGCAAAAGAGAAAGGGATTAATGTTATTAATACTCCTGCAGCTTCATCTTCTTCAGTAGCTGAACTTGTTTTTGCTCATCTTTTTGGAATGGTTCGTTTCTTATTTGATAGCAATCGTCAAATGCCAATGGTTGGTGATGCTGACTTTAAAAGCTTAAAAAAATCATATGCTAACGGAAGAGAATTATCAGGAAAAACTCTTGGAATTATTGGTTTTGGACGTATAGGACAAGAAGTTGCAAAAAGAGCAATAGGCCTTGGAATGAAAGTTATAGCTCATGATAAATTTATTGAGGAGGCTAACATAACTTTAGACTTTTTTAATGGTGATAAAAAATCCTTTACTATTGAAACTGAAAGTTTAAAAGAAGTTCTCAAAAATTCTGATTTCATAACAATTCATGTACCTAAAATTGGTAACAAGTCTGTTATTGGGGCTGAAGAAATAGGAATGATGAAAACAGGTGCTGGAATTGTGAATACTTCTAGGGGAGGTGTTATTGATGAAACAGCTTTAATGTTTGCTTTAGACAAAGAAAAACTAGCTTATGCTGGATTAGATGTTTTTGATAACGAACCGAACCCTAGCATCCATATTTGTATGCATAATGCAATATCTCTTACTCCTCATATTGGTGCAGCAACACTAGAAGCACAAGATAGAATTGGCACAGAATTAGCTGATCAAATTTCTTCTCATTTTAGTAAATAAAAATGGCAATCGTTAGACCTTTTAAAGCTATTCGCCCAACAAGAGACAAGGCAAATCTAGTGGCAACACGCTCCTACTTATCTTATTCTGACGAAACTTTAAAAGAAAAATTAGAACATAATCCTTTCACCTTTTTACATATTATTAATCCAGACTACAAGGATAAAATAAAAAAAAAGGGAATAGAAAAATTTAATGCAGTTAAAAATAAATTTAATGATTTTAAAGAAGCAGGTATATTAATAGCTGAGTCTGATGAATCTTTTTACATATATCAGCAAAAAAATAAAAATCATACTTTTGAAGGAATTATAGGGGCTACATCAGTTGCTGATTATTTAAATGGAAATATAAAAAAACACGAACACACACTTACATTAAGAGAGGAGATGTTTAAAAGCTACTTGGATACAACTGGTTTTAATGCAGAACCTGTTTTATTATGTCATAAAAAAAATACAGACATTACTAATCTTATTCAAAAGTACAAATCAACTAGAGCAGAATATGAGTTTGCTACAACTGATAAGACAATACATAAATTATGGTTAGTAAATATTAGCAAGGATATTAATATCGTTATAAATTCATTTTCCTGTATTAATAATTTGTACATTGCTGATGGACATCACAGATCTGCTTCCTCCGCTCTTTTAGCTAAAAATAGTATTAAAAAAAATAGTCAATATTTTATGAGTTTTTTAATTGATGAAGAACAATTGAACATCATCAATTTTAACCGATTAATAAAACACACTAACGGACTAAATTCTTATGAACTTATTAATAAAATTAAAAAATCATTTACTATTGTAAAAAAAGGAAGCATACCTTATTCCCCCTCACTTACAGATGAGATTTCTATGTATTTAAATGGATTTTGGTATTCATTAATAGCATTGCCAAAAATTGAAATACAAGATTGTGTCAGTAAATTAGATCCTGCAATATTATCAAACAATATATTAGCACCAATACTTAATATTACTGATGAAAAAACTGATGAAAATATAAGTTTTGAAGCAGGAACTACTCCCCTATCAGTAATTAAAAACAAAATAGATTCTGGAGAATATGCATTAGCGTTCATCTTAAAACCAATCCCAATTTTATCTTTAAAAGAAGTGGCGGACAACAACTTGAGTATGCCTCCAAAAAGCACTTATATTGAACCTAAATTACGTTCAGGCTTAACAATTTACTCCTTAGAATAATGTGTATTGAAAATAACATTAATAATGTACTAAGCTCACTTCCTAAGGGTGTAACTTTAGTTGCAGTATCAAAAACAAAACCAAATTCTGATTTGCTACAGGCATACCATGCAGGACAAAAGGTATTTGGAGAAAATAAAGTGCAAGAATTAGTTCAAAAATCTGAAGATTTGCCCAAAGATATTATATGGCATATGATTGGACACTTACAAACAAATAAAGTAAAATTTATAGCTCCTTTTGTATCCTTAATTCATGGTGTAGATTCAATTAAATTATTGAAAGAAATTAACAAAAGAGCATTGCAGAATAACAGAGTTATTGATTGCCTTCTACAGATTCATATTGCAACGGAAAGCAATAAGTTTGGATTTGATTTATCCGAAGTCAATGAAGTAATAAATAACACTAATGAATTCTTAAATATAAAAATTATTGGATTAATGGGAATGGCAACCTTTACAGATAACAAAGATCAGGTAATACAAGAATTTAACAGCCTTAAAGTTTTATTTGAAACTATAAAAAATAAAGATATCACAACCTTATCAATGGGAATGAGTGGAGATTATAAGTTAGCAATTGAGCAAGGCAGCACTATGGTTAGAGTAGGAAGTGCTATATTTGGACACAGAAACAAATAAAATGAAAAAAATAATCAACACTCCAAATGCTCCAACTGTTATTGGACCTTATAGCCAAGCAATACTAAGTGGTAATACACTTTATTGTTCAGGCCTTATAGCAATAAATCCTATTACAGGTAACTTAGTGACTGACAATATTAGTGCAGAAACTAAACAGGTAATGAAAAACATTTTGGCTGTACTAAAAGCTGCAGAGATGAATTTTGAGAATGTGGTGAAATGCACAATATTTATGAAAGATATGAACGACTATGCATCTATTAATGAAGTATATGGTAATAGTTTTGATAGTAATCTACCCGCTCGGGAGGCTGTACAAGTTTCAGTTTTACCAAAAAATGTCAATGTAGAAATTTCGGTAATAGCCGTAAAATAATGGAACTAGCTCAAGATATAATTAAAGGTAATCGCACTGCTTTAGGCAAAGGAATTACTTTATTAGAAAGCACTTTACCTGAGCATGAAAAAATAGCTCAAGAATTACTAAAATTATGCTTACCAAATAGTGGAAAATCAATACGTGTTGGCATAACAGGTGTACCAGGCGTAGGGAAAAGCACCTTTATAGAATCCTTTGGAAAACTAGTCACTAGTCATGGCAAGAAGGTTGCCGTTTTAGCTATTGATCCAACAAGTGAGCAAACACAAGGAAGCATACTTGGTGATAAAAGCCGAATGCACGAATTAGCGGCTAATAAGAATGCATTTATACGTCCTAGTCCAACTAGTGGAACTTTGGGTGGTGTAGCAAACAAAACAAGAGATAGTATTATTTTGTGTGAAGCTGCAGGATATGATATTATTTTAATAGAAACCGTCGGTGTTGGACAAAGTGAAACTACTGTCAGTAATATATCCGACTTCTTCTTACTACTGATGTTATCAGGTGCCGGTGATGAGTTACAAGGAATTAAAAGAGGTATAATGGAACTGGCTGATGGACTAATTATTAATAAAGCGGACGGGAATAACATTACAAATGCCAAGAATGCTGCACTAGCATACAAAAGAGCTTTACACCTATTCCCTAGAATGGAAAACGGCTGGACTCCAAAAGTTTCTGTTTGTTCTGCTATTGAAAACACAGGTATTAATAAAATATGGGACATGATAAATAATTATGATTCACAAATGAAATCTAGTGATTGGAAAAGTGAAAATAGAAAAAAACAAAATATCTATTGGCTTCATCATACAGTAAAAGAAGAATTAGGAAATAAAAAATACAAATTACTTCTTTCTAAGGGTAAACTTAAAGCTCTGGAAAAAGAAATAACTAAAGGAAAAACTATTTATCATCTTTTAGCGAGCTTATAGCTATTCTTCAACTTTTCTTTTCTCAACTGTTCAAACATCGCATAAATGTGTTAGAACTTGATTGTTGTTTTATTAATTGATAAAACACCAGTTGATTAAAGAAGTTTTTTACTTGATTTATTTTCTAACATCTAGATAGTAATAACTATATTTGCCCCTTTAAAGAACAATAATATAAAGCATGACAAAAGTATCTGACAGGTTAAACCGATTAGCAGAATCAGCGACACTAGCTATGGCGCGCATGAGTAGAGAATTACAAGCTCAAGGACATGATATAATTGCACTAAGTCTTGGAGAACCTGACTTTGATACACCAGATTTTATAAAAAACGCTGCAAAAAAAGCAATTGATGATAATTTCTCGCATTATACACCAGTTCCTGGATTACCTGAACTAAGAAATGCTATTTCTCTAAAATTTAAAAGAGATAATAATTTAGAATATACAGCCGATCAAATTGTAACCTCAACTGGGGCTAAACAATCCTTAGCAAATGTATGTTTGAGTTTATTAAACCCTGGCGATGAAGTGCTTTTACCTTGCCCTTACTGGGTAAGTTATACTGAAATCATCAAACTATCTGAAGGAATTCCTGTTGAAGTAACTTCAAGTATTGAAACTGACTTTAAAGTTACCGCTGAGCAGCTGGAAGCTGCAATTACGCCAAAAACAAAACTATTAATGTTTAGTTCACCTTGCAACCCAAGTGGAACCGTTTATAAAAAGGAAGAATTAGAGGCAATAGCAAAAATGCTGGAAAAATATCCTGATATTTATGTTATTGCTGATGAAATTTATGAGCATATAAACTTTACTGAATCACACTTTTCAATGGGAACAATTGCAAGTATGAAAGATAGAACAATAACCGTAAATGGTGTTTCTAAAGGTTTCGCAATGACTGGCTGGCGAGTTGGTTTCATTGGAGCACCACTTTGGGTAGCTAAAGCTTGTAATAAAATTCAAGGACAAATTACTTCAGCAACTTGCGCAATTGCCCAAAAAGCAGCTGAAACTGCTATGCTTGCCAATCCAAAAGAAGTTACATTAAATATGAAAGCTACTTTCCTACAAAGGAGAAATATGATTTTAAATGAATTGAATAGTATTAAGGGGATTAAGTGTAATGTTCCACAAGGAGCATTTTATGTATTTCCTGATATAAGTTATTATTTTGGTAAGTCAGTTGGTAATACTATGATTATTAATGCAAATGATTTTTGCATGTATTTACTCAACACAGCACATGTAGCTTTTGTTGCTGGTGATGCCTTTGGAAATCCTGAATGCGTAAGAGTTTCTTATGCTGCAGCTGATGATAAATTAATTGAAGCAATGTCAAGAATTAAAAAGCAATTAGCAAAGTTGAATTAATGGACTTCAATACATTATTTCAGGAATTTAATGATAAAAAAGTTCTCATTGTAGGAGATGTAATGATTGATGCATATATGTGGGGGGAAATAAACCGAATATCTCCAGAAGCACCAGTACCCGTCGTTGAAGTAAAAAAACACGAAAACAGATTAGGAGGAGCAGCAAATGTTGCTCTTAACTTAAAAGCACTTGGTGCTGACCCTATTTTATGTTCTGTAATAGGAAATGGTAAAGGAAGTATTATTTTTCAAGAACTAATGCAAGAATCTAAACTCTCAGCAGCAGGAATACTCTGCTCCAGTAAAAGAAAAACATCAATTAAAACTAGAGTAATTGCTGAAAATAAACACCAGTTACGTATTGATGAGGAAGAAACCTCTGCTATTTTAGAGGCTAAAAAATTCTTAAATCTTACTTTAAGTTTAATGAATAATATTGATGTTATTATTTTGCAGGACTATAATAAAGGAGTACTTACTTCTGAAATAATTGAAGGAATAATATCTACAGCAAATAAAAAAGGAATTCCTACAATAGTTGACCCTAAAAATCTTAACTTCAATTCTTATAATAACTGTACAATATTTAAACCCAATTTAGCTGAAATAAAATCAGGAATGAAGATTGATTTTGATAATAACAATATTAATATGATTGAGAAATCTACATTAAAACTAAGAGAACAACTTTCTGTAAAAGGAGTTTTACTTACCTTATCTGAATTAGGAATATGTATTAGTTCTGAAAATGAATTTAAGCATACTCCAGCCATTAAAAGAACTATTGTTGATGTTTCTGGTGCCGGAGATACTGTAATTTCTGTAGCATCACTTTGCCTTGCTTCAAACATTGATTACACTAATCTTTCTAAGCTTTCTAATTTAGCAGGAGGAATAGTATGTGAAGAAGTAGGAGTTGTCCCTATCAACAAAGAAAAATTACTTAAACAAGCTCTAAAA
>CATIQX010000184.1 GCA_949531795.1 Cryomorphaceae bacterium
AAACCACTTGTTATAAACTTATAGACTTCTGCAGCCAACAAACTACCCATCTCTAATCTCTTTTCTATTGGAAATGTATTTGGATAGATTTCACAATTAATCTTCTTACCATTAAACAACCTATACCTCTTGTTGTTTAGATAAAATGTAACATAGATTCTTTGTTTAGAATCGAACTTAACTTTAGGATATTTGACCTTCATTTGACAGACTTTTGACAGATTAATAATTATTCTGTCTTTAAGTGTCTTATTGTCAATATGTTATAGGGTTAGAGCATCTGACTGTTAATCAGAGGGTCCAAAGTTCGAGTCTTTGAGAAGGAGCAAAAAGGTTTACAGAGATGTAAGCCTTTTTTTGTTTACTCTCACTTCTCTAACCAGTTGTTAAAGACTCCTAAAAGCTCTAACAGCTTATTAGAAATATTTGATTAATTTTATAACACATTAAAAATAATATGGGACTACATTTTAAATTACTCTTACTTTTAAACTTAATTACTCTTCCAACTATAGTACAATCGCAGAACTGGGTACAAGTGAATTCTTTACCCAACTCTTTTAATGAAACACACCACTCTTTTGCTTTTAGTTTAGACGACACGGGCTATATTGTGTCTGGAAACTCGAATTCAGGAGAACGAGATGATTTTTATCAGTATAACCCTGTAAACGATTCTTGGACAGAACTCACCCCTTTTCCAGGGGTATCTCGCGGTTTTGCGATTGGTGATACTTGGAATGGGAAAGCATACTTTGGATTTGGACATGATGGAACGTCGTTATTAAATGATTTCTGGGTGTTTGACCCTTCAAATATGAGTTGGACAGAACTGGCTCCCTGTCCATGTGCAGCAAGAAGACATCCAGCGATGATAGCACATAACGGGAGAGTATTTGTAGGGCTAGGAAATACTTCAACAGTCAATATGAATGATTGGTGGGAGTATGATATTACATTAAACACTTGGTCTCAAAAAGATGATTTGCCTTCACAATCGAGACATCATCCATATCAATTTGGTATTAATGATTACGTTTATACGGGGTTCGGACATGGAAATGATATCTTTAATGATTGGTTTCGTTACGACATTACGGCTGAAACTTGGACCCAAGTAGCAACATTGCCAGCGGAGGGACGAGTGGCTGGAACACAATTTTCATACAACGGCTTAGGATATGTGCTGAGTGGCGATGGAGATAACCATGACTCTATGGAAACAGGAGAATTTTGGGCTTATGACCCTATTTCTGATAATTGGGAAGAAATGCCCCCTCATCCTGAAGGCTCTCGATGGGCACCAGCTTCATTCATAATTAATGGAGAGGTATACATCATTAATGGTACTAGTTTTTCACAATATGTGTCAGAGATTTATAAATATAATTTGGATTCGGCTCTATCGATTCAAGAATTAACAAATTCAACTATTCGAATATATCCAAATCCAGCAACAGATGTTATTAACATTAATGTTCCAGTAAATTTAAAATATCATACTAATATTTACGACTTAAATGGAAGATTAATTAGTAGTTCGAAAAATAAGTCTGTAATTGAAATTCAAACCTTACCTCTTGGCGTATATCTAATTGAAATCACAGACTTAGACTCTGGCCATAAAGTAGTTGAAAAAATAATAAAAGCAAATTAAAGCTTTAAAAAATAGGCATATCTTTTTCAGATATTTTAAGTAAATAATAAATTATAAGCTGTCTTGTGTATAGTTATTTCTTTAGAATGACATTGATAAACCTAATCCGTATTCTTTTCCGTTGTAAAAAGGCATAACTAATCCGCTAATCTCTTTTTTATCTTTAAATAAAGTTTTTTTTACAAGCGGATGAATCCAATAAGCAATTTTAGTACTTAAAATTCCGATTCCAGCACCAGTAACAACATCTGTAAACCAATGTCTATTGTTATACATTCTTAAAAAACCAGTTCCGGTAGCAACTAAATATCCCGAGATTCCATACCAAATTGATACGTCTTTATATTCTTGAAATAAAAACTCTGCTCCCATAAAAGCTGTTGCTGTACCGCCTGAAGGAAATGAAAATTTATCCGAACCATCTGGTCGTTCAATTGCGGTCAACTTTTTCATTCCGGCAACAGTTGAACCCATAATCAAAGATGCTGTTCCCAAAATTATTGTCCTGTCTTTAAAATTATTTTTTCCTTTAATTCCAAGGGCATTTAAACCATATACAGATAAAAAAGGAACAAACTGAGAAACATCATCTATTTTAAACTTATTATCTATATGTTCTTTTAACTCATCTTGTATTTCATAATTAAATAGTTTTAATGCATCGTTATCAATACCTATTATTCCATACCCTATTAAAGCACTTGGAATTATTAGTGATTTGTAATTGAGCTTAATGTTTTGTGTTTTATGTATAGTGTCATTTTTTTTATTTTGTCCAAAAGAGATTAATGGAACAAATAATAAAGTAATTAGCAGCTTTTTCAAATTCGTTTTTTTAAGTGTATCAAATATAATTAATTCTTAACAACTGAACTTGTCGCTAAAGGAAGATTAACTGTCTTTAATTTAAGTAAACAGGCTTGTATATCTAAGCAACAGAAAACTGTGAGTTTGCTATAAATGCAAGTTTAATCTACTTAAGAGCGCTTGAACTACCTAAATTGAAGGAGGAAAGTCTTCTTGTGGTTTAAAATATTATTGTTTATTTAAAATAGTTGGATTGTTAAAAGGATATTGAAGAGAATTTATTGAAATATCCGAAACCTTTTTAAATTCGGAAGTAATTTCGTTAGGACCGTGTGTAAAAACAAAATAATACCTTGTGGCAGAAATTTCCTCGTACACATTGATGTTAAAATTTGGGTCATCAGAACTCAATTCAATAATAGTTTTAAGACAAGACGTGCTACCAAATTGTGTAATACAAAAATCATCATCTCTAAAATCAACGGCTACATTGTCAATCTCCCAAACTCCTTGAATCCAAGTTGGTGGATTAAAAGAACGATGACTTAAACCATCTGTATTGTTATCATCATCTCGATTGCAAGCGAAGATTAATAAAGTGGAAAGAAGAAGTAGTTTTTTCATAACTAAATTGATTGATTATTCAAATATATGAAATGTTAGTTTAACTTATTTAAGTGGTTTAGAGTTTGCTGAATTGAAGGAAGAAGACATGCCTATGGTTTAGTTTTTCACTTTTACAAGTATCAGTGCAGAAGTTTATTTAAAATTAATATACTGTGTTAAATAGCAGTAAATTAAAAGTGTATAAATAGTAAATATATTCTTTACCTACAGAGTTATTGAATGCAAATACCACTACAATATCCAGAAGTATTAGTTATTCCGTCACAATCCATATCATAGGTTAATGTAACGGAGGTTTGTGAGCCTTTATCGAAATCTATTGTATTAATCGCAGTCCAACTTTCTGAGCCACACATATAAGTTATATTAACTGTTATAATAGTTGTATCCTGCATACCGCCAACCAGGCCTTCATTAAGAGTATATACCTGTGATTCGCCATACTGAAGGTTAAGGTCAGGAAACACATAACTATCAAAACTTAATTGAGTTAGGGTAAAATCCTCGTTAATATTGTTAGTTATCATTAATGTTGAATCCCTATCATCATCATCTACACTACAAGTAAACAAAAGTGGAATAAATAATAATAGTAATAATATTTTTTTCATACCGCTAATTTACAAAATTTAGTTTTTACCTAAA
>CATIQX010000185.1 GCA_949531795.1 Cryomorphaceae bacterium
AATTAATAATTTAATACTTTTGATTATATTTTAAAACACAACAATGAAATACTTACCAATTGATAGCCAATTATTTATTAATAATAGAAAAAAATTATCTATAAGATTAAAAGCTAATGAATTAGCTGTTTTTAATGCAAACGATGTAATGCCTACAAATGCAGACGGAACGATGCCTTTTAAGCAAAACAGTGATTTTTTTTGGTTAAGTGGCGTGGATCAAGAGGAAAGTGTGCTAATTATTTTTCCTGATCATCAAGTTGAGTCGCAAAGAGAAATTCTCTTTTTAAAGGAAACTAATGAGCACATTGCAATTTGGGAAGGGGCAAAACTTTCTAAAGAAGGCGCACTAAAAACTGCTGGAATAAAGACAGTTTATTGGCTGAACGAATTAGAAGGAAAGCTTGATGAATTAATTAGACAATGTAATGCTGTTTACTTGAATAAAAATATTCATAGTCGTTCTGCGTCTTCTGTTGAAACTAGAGATGATCGATTTAGGAAAATGATTGAAAAAAAGTTCTCAACAAAAAAAGTACTAGAAGTAGCGCCAATTATGCATGAACTAAGAGTTATTAAATCAGAATTTGAATTACAGCTAATGCAAAACGCATGCAACATTACTGAAAAGGGACTGAGAAGAATACTTCCTTTTATTAAGCCAGGGGTAATGGAGTATGAAATTGAAGCAGAACTAATGCACGAATTTCTGAAAAATCGATCTAATGGTTTTGCCTACCAACCTATTATTGGCTCAGGAGTAGACTCTTGTGTGTTACATTATATTGAAAACAACAAAGCATGTAAAGATGGTGATATTTTACTAATGGACTTTGGAGCTGAATACGCTAATTATACTTCTGATTTAACAAGAACAATTCCCGTAAACGGAAAATTTACAAGTAGACAAAAGGCAGTTTACAATTCAGTATTGCATGTAATGAAAGAGGCAACCAATATGTTGCGTCCAGGAACTATGTTCAAGGATTACAATGCAGAAATTGGGAGAATAATGGAATTAGAACTTATTAAATTAGGGCTATTAGATAAAAATGATTTGCAAAAGCAAGATGCTAAAAACCCATTATTTAAGCAATATTTTATGCATGGAACATCCCATTATTTAGGATTGGATGTACATGATGTAGGAAATTTTGACTGGCCGATGAAGGAAGGAATGGTATTTACCTGTGAACCTGGAATATATATTTTAGAAGAAGAATTAGGAATACGATTAGAAAATGATATTCTAGTTACAGCAAACGGACCTGATGATTTAATGAAAAACATACCAATTGAAGCAGAAGAAATTGAACACTTAATGAATAGTTAAATCTTATCTATTCATAGTAATTATTTTACTATTATTTTTTCCTTTCTAGTAGTTCCATCTAAAAGGTACATCACTAATAAATATGTTCCACTTGGGGTGTTCTGTAAATTAATTTTCTTTACCAATTGAGAGTTTGACTGATACACCTTATTACCAAGCATATTATACAGAACTAATTCTGATAGTGGAAATTCATTCAAAAAATGAATTGTTTTATCTGAAAAATAGAAGATATTATCTTTCCTTGAAACAGCATCATCTAAGCTACTAATCATTGAATTACTCAAAACATGAAGATTAGCTGTTAAATGCTCATTAACCTGAGAACCTGAAGCCTGAACTCTAGGCCATATAACTACGATATTATCACCTGTTAAATAATTTTGCTGATGAACAACTTCATTCATCATACCCAATGGAAATTCAATACTGTCTCCTGGAAATAATGCTCCTGGATTAATATGACCTATTTCTCTTTGATCAACTAAACCCTGGTTCTGTATTTGACATTGTCTTGCGGCTCTCAGCGTTATATGGTCAGTGATAACACTATTTCCGTCGTTTACTATCCAACAATGATACCAAATTGTATCACCCATAGAAATAGTGTCAGGAAGAGAAATGGCTGTAGAAGAAAAAGAAAGAGAAATATTTTGACCACTCGTCAGAGTAGATATTCCTATAAAAATAATAAAAATAATCTGTTTTAATTTCATATCGCAATATTAAGATTTTTTTTTCGAGAAATCTATTTCATTATTACCATTTTAAATTATCTTAGCCGTTCAAATTAAGAAAATGAACATTTTATTCGAAATTATAAACTCTCTTAACAAGGAAGAGAGTCGCTTTTATAAACTCTTTGCAGGCCGAACCAATAGTGGTGATTTTCGTAAAGATATAATTTTGTTTGATTTCATTAAAAAAAATGGAGAACAATATGATGAGCAAATAATTTCAGAAGAACTTTACCAAGATAATAAAAATAGTTTTTATCAGCTTAAAAATAGATTATATAAAGATTTAAATAAAAGCATGATGCTTCAGCACATGAGCAAGGAATCAGATATTTTTACCCTTCACTTTGTTTTACTTTCAAGAGTTTACAAAAGAAAAGGAAGGTTAGAGCTTTCTTTACATTATTTGAAAAAAGCTGAAAAAGAGGCTGAAAACATTGAAGCCTTTGAATTGCTTTCAATTATTTACTCTGAAATACTTATACTTTCTTACGATATGGTTTCAATTGATGTTGAAGAATATATTGAAAAGAAGAGAAACAATAATGAGCGATTGAACTGGTACCAAGAAATAGATTTATTATTAGCTGCAATAATGAATAAGGTTAAGACTGCCCAGAATTTTTCAAAAAATGACAAATCTATAAATGAAATTCTTCAGAAAACTTTAGATAATTTTTCTAAAAATAAAAAAATACCAAAAATTCCAAAATTTAGAATTAAGGTATTTCAACTGGTTAGCAGAGTACTATTACAACAACATGATTTTGATGCCCTGGAAGAATACCTTCTGCATACCTATAAAGAATTTACAAAAGATAAGATATTTACAAAATCAAATCATGAGCAAAAATTAACTATGCTCTCTTACTTAACAAATTGTTTATTTAAAACTCATAAATATAAACAATCATTAGCTTATGCTGAAATCCTTAAAACTAGCATAAATGAATATGATGGGTTCTTAAGAGATAAGTATCTATTTTACTACTATAATTCTCTTGTTATTAACTATTCATTATCTGACAAAAACAAAGCTTTAGAGGTTCTAAAAGAAGCAAAAAATAATGATGTTATTCAAAATCTACCTACATTCTCGGTATTTATTTATTTGAATACCGCTCTTATATATTACGACCAAAAAAAGCTTTCGCTTTCTGCAAAAAATTTATCACGACTTATGCTTCAGGATGATTTTATAAATATTGGAAAGTCATTTCAACTTAAAATTCATATTGCAGAACTTATTGTTCGCTATGATTTAAATCAAACAGGTGTTATTGAGGCCAAATTAAAACACATAAAAAAAACATATGCTGATTTACTTAAAAATGCTGATTTTAATAGAGATAAACATATTATTAAAATTATTGATTCATTAATTTACTGCACCAACTTAACAAATGACAAACAACTTTTAAAAAATATTACTGACCTAAGTGTTATAATTACTGATGATCAAGCTGATGATATTGATGTTATTAATTATAACTTTTGGCTAAAAAATCTTATTTAAAACTATTCTTATGGATTTCACTATTCTTTCATTGGATCCCAGCCCTGTGCAGTAAGTAAGTGTGAGGTTCCATCTTTTGCAATAAAATTATTTCCTTCACTAAACTCAGTAACATAACCAACGATAGTAAAGTCTGCATCTTTCTTAAACTTATCATAATGTAATTGACTGACTGTAAATAACAATTCATAATCCTCCCCGCCGCTTAAAGCACAAGTTATAGGATTCATATTAAATTCATTTGCCAAATTCATAGTTGTATAATCGATAGGTATTTTATCTTCATGAATAGTAATCCCCACTTTCGATGATTTTGCTAAATGTAAAATTTCAGAAGAAAGACCGTCAGAAATATCTATCATTGAAGTAGGAATAATATTCAGATCCTTTAAAATTTCAATATACTTAATCCCTGCTTCTGGCTTTAGTTGTCTTTTCAACACATAATCATTACCTGACAAGTCAGGCTGCATAGTTGGATTTTCTTTAAACATCTCT
Organism: Cryomorphaceae bacterium; assembly: GCA_949531795.1. Classification (GTDB taxonomy): domain Bacteria; phylum Bacteroidota; class Bacteroidia; order Flavobacteriales; family BACL11; genus UWMA-0277. The sequence continues at coordinate 4,085 of CATIQX010000185.1, forward strand.
TTCTCTCTGTTAAGAAGTTGTAACCCCAAATAGGCTGCCCCCAAATCACCTGTGCAAATCACCAAATCATTTACTTTGGCTCCATTTCTATATACTACATTTTCTTTTTCAACCTCCCCAATTATTGTAACACTTATCATTAAGCCTGATGTTGAAGAGGTGGTATCTCCACCTACTAAATCAACTCCATAGTGTTCACATGCTAATCTAATTCCTTCATAAAACTCATCAAGAGCTTCAACAGTAAAGCGATTACTCATAGCCAAGCCTAAGGTGATCTGCTTAGCTACACCATTCATAGCACATATATCAGACACATTAACAGCAACAGATTTATATCCTAAATGCTTAAGCGGCATATATGATAAGTCAAAATGAACGCCTTCAACTAATAGATCGGTACTAATTAACTGATACTTATCTCCTATATCAATTACAGCGGCATCATCACCTATTCCCTTTACAGAACTTGCATTTTTAACTTTAATATTTTTAGTCAGATGATCAATCAAACCAAATTCTCCTAATTTTGAAATTGGAGTGGTGTTTATGCCTTTATCTTCAAGTAAACTCATGCTGACAAAGATACACAATTATCTGATTTAAAATGTGTACATTTGTACTCCTAAATTTGACCAATTCTAAAACAATGATAAATATAAGTGATCCTGCAAGAGATAGGCTTCTTTACTTACTAGATAAAGATGAAAAAGATAAAGAGTTTGTACGCGTAGGAGTAGAGAGCGGGGGTTGCTCTGGATTAAGCTATAAATTAGATTTTGACAATAACAAAAATGAAGATGATGAGCTTATCGAAGACAATACAATTAGACTTTTGGTCAACAAAAAAAGTTTTTTATATTTAGTTGGTACAACATTAGAATTTTCTGACGGATTAAATGGAAAGGGGTTTGTATTTAATAACCCAAACGCAAGCAGAACCTGTGGTTGCGGAGAAAGCTTTTCTCTATAATAATTATAAAAAATGAGTGAACAAAAAAGACAGTCGGAAGATGAGTTATTAGAAAAGGTAACTTCAAGTGAATACAAATATGGCTTTACAACTGATGTAGAATCGGATACCATCCCTAAAGGACTATCTGAAGATGTCGTTCGTATTATTTCTGCAAAAAAAAATGAGCCAGAATGGATGCTAGAGTACCGATTAAAAGCGTACAATGCCTGGTTAGAAATGGAAGAGCCGAATTGGGCAAACATCAATTATACAAAACCTAACTATCAGGAAATCATCTATTATTCAGCACCAAAACAAAAACCAGTTTTGGATAGCTTAGATGATTTAGACCCTGAAATGAAAGAGATGTTTGATAAACTTGGTATTTCTATTGATGAACAAAATAAATTAGCAAATGTTGCAGTAGATATCGTAATGGATTCTGTTTCCGTAGCCACTTCTTTTAAAGAAACTTTGGCAGAAAAAGGTATTATTTTTTGTCCAATTTCTGATGCCATACAAGATCATCCAGAATTGGTGAAAAAATATTTAGGAAGTGTTGTACCTGCTAGAGATAATTTCTTTTCTGCATTAAATGCAGCAGTATTCTCTGATGGGTCTTTCTGCTACATTCCTAAAGGAGTAAAATGCCCTATGGAACTATCCACTTACTTCAGGATTAATGAAGCTGGAACAGGTCAATTTGAAAGAACATTATTAATTGCAGATGAAGGTTCTCAAGTAAGTTACCTTGAGGGTTGTACTGCTCCCATGAGAGATGAAAATCAGTTGCATGCAGCTGTAGTAGAATTAATTGCAATGGACGATGCAAATATAAAGTATTCTACTGTACAAAATTGGTATCCAGGAAATGCTGAAGGAGTTGGTGGAGTATTCAACTTTGTAACTAAAAGAGGTATTTGTCATAAGAGTGCAAAAATCTCGTGGACACAAGTAGAAACTGGCTCAGCAGTTACTTGGAAGTATCCTTCTTGTATTTTGAAAGGAGATAATTCAATAGGAGAATTTTTCTCAGTTGCAGTCACTAATAATAGACAACAAGCAGATACAGGTACAAAAATGATTCACTTAGGTAAAAACACTAAGAGTACAATAATTGCGAAAGGAATATCAGCAGGAAAGAGTGAAGGTAATTATAGAGGACTAGTACGTATTTCAAAAGGAGCAACCAACTCAAGAAATTTCTCTCAATGTGATTCTTTACTAATGGGAGATAAATGTGGCTCTCATACCTTCCCGTACATTGAAGTGAAGAATAACTCCTCAAAAGTGGAGCATGAAGCAACTACATCAAAAATTGGAGAAGACCAGATATTTTACTGTAACCAAAGAGGTATAGGAACAGAAGCAGCAATTGCACTAATCGTAAATGGTTACTGTAAGGATGTTCTCAACCAATTACCAATGGAGTTTGCCGTAGAAGCACAAAAATTATTAGAAATCAGCCTAGAAGGTTCAGTAGGCTAAAAAATAAAATATGTTACAAATAAAAGAATTGAAGGCAGGTATTGAGGGTAATCAAATCCTTAAAGGAATAAACTTAGAAGTAAACGCAGGAGAAATACATGCCATCATGGGGCCTAATGGTTCTGGTAAAAGCACACTTTCAGCTGTAATTGCAGGAAAAGAGGAATATGAAGTAGAAGGAGGTACTATAAGTTTTGATGGGAAAAATTTATTAGAATTGGATCCTGAAGAAAGAGCCCATAATGGCATATTTCTTTCTTTTCAGTATCCAGTTGAAATTCCAGGAATTTCGGTTTCTAACTTTATCAAAACTTCTATAACGGAAAAAAGAAAAGCACAAGGATTGCAAACACTTCCTACTAAAGATTTATTGAAAATGATGCGTGAAAAAATGGAACTTTTAAGTATCAAAAAAGGATATTTATCCAGGAACATGAATGAAGGATTTTCTGGTGGAGAAAAGAAAAGAAATGAAATTTTTCAGATGGCAATGTTAGAGCCTAAACTAGCTATTCTGGATGAAACTGATTCAGGCTTAGATATTGATGCACTTAGAATTGTTGCGAATGGAGTCAATAAACTAAGAACTGGAGATAATGCAACAATTGTTATCACACATTACCAAAGGTTATTAGACTACATTGTTCCTGACTTTGTACATGTTTTACATAATGGAAGAATTATAAAGTCGGGAGGGAAAGAATTAGCTTTAGAATTAGAAGAAAAAGGATACGATTGGATAACTAAAGAAGCGGATAAAAAGTGGGCTTAATTAAAAATATAAAATCGTATTCTGAAGGTATTCAGATTTCTGCTGAAAAAAGAGAAATACTTACTTCTTTTCTATCAAATGGATTTCCTACAACTAAAGATGAAGAGTGGAAATATACTTCTTTAAAAAAAGTAATTGCTAACGAATACAGCATCGAAAATAAAGGGGAAATTATTGATTCTTCAATAATAGAAAAATACTCTCTAGGGCTTAAAAATAAAATTATTTTTTCTGATGGAAAACTGATAAATACCCCAATAATAAAAGGTGTAAATATTAATGATTTTTCAGAATTTGAAAGTGCAAATACTGACAGCATATTGCAACTTAACAAAGCTCTTTCTCAAAATGGTTTTACTATTTCAGTAGAGAAGAACACAGTATTAGAAAGTCCTATTGAAATTTTGTTTTTCTCGACAACAGTAAATGGTTTCTCTCAATATAGAAATCAAATTTCTATTGGCGAAAATTCAGAAGTTAAATTTATTGAACGATTACAAAACCTAAACAATTCAGCTTCTTTTGTAAATCATTTTACTCAGATAAATTGCGCTAAAAATACAAAAGTAGAATACAACAAAATACAGAATAATACTGCAGAATCTCAACTAATTGACACTATGAATGTATATCAAGAACAAGATTCAACGTGTAATATTAATACCCTTATTTTTGGAGGTTCTTTCATTAGAAATAATCTAAATTTTGAGCAAAACGGTTCTAATTGCGAAAGTAACATGAATGGTGTTTCAATACTAAACAACAATCAGTTAGCTGACAATCATACTTTTGTAGATCATAAAAGTGCACATTGCCGAAGTAATGAAATGTATAAAGGAGTCTATTTAGACAATTCTAAAGGGGTGTTTAATGGTAAAATAATGGTGCGCCCTGATGCCCAAAAAATTGATGCTTTCCAATCTAACAATAATTTACTTTTAAGTGACACTTCAAGCATTGATAGTAAGCCTCAACTGGAAATTTATGCTGATGATGTAAAGTGTAGTCATGGTTGTACTATTGGCCAATTAGATGACGATGCGCTTTTTTACATGAGAAGTAGAGGGATAGGAATTGAAGAAGCAAAAGCAGTATTAACTTACGCATTTGCATCTGAAGCAATAGAAAATATCTCAGTAGAACAAGTTAAAACACTAGCTAAAAAATTACTAGCTAAAAAATTAAATGTTGATTTAGATTTCAGCTTATAAATGTTAGATCTTAAACAAATACGAAAACAATTTCCTATCCTAAACCGCAAGGTAAATGGACATGACTTAGTGTACTTTGATAATGGAGCTACTACTCAAAAACCGGATTCAGTTATTGCTGCTGAAAGCAATTATTACCAAAATGAAAATTCAAATGTACACAGAGGGGTTCATTTTTTAAGCGGGCTAGCAACCGATAAATTTGAGGAGACAAGAATTACTATACAAAATTTCATAAATGCAAAACACTCTCATGAAATAATCTTTACCAAAGGGACTACTGACTCTATAAACATAGTTGCAAGTGGATATAGATCGCTCTTAAATAAAGGAGATGAAATTATTATTTCAGAATTAGAGCATCACTCAAATATAGTACCCTGGCAAATGTGTTGTGAACAAAGTGGAGCAACTCTAAAAGTTATTCCATTATTGGATAATGGAACTTTAGATATGGCTGAATTTGGAAACCTTCTTTCTAAAAACACAAAATTAGTTTCTATAGCTCATATTTCAAATACATTGGGAACTATAAACCCTATTGAAAAAATTATTGAAAAAGCAAAAGCAGTTGGGGCAAAAGTGCTCATTGATGGTGCTCAAGCAGCTTCACATATTTCAATAAATATGCAGAGCTTAGATGCTGACTTCTACTGTTTTTCAGCACATAAACTGTACGGCCCTACAGGAGTTGGTATACTGTACGGAAAGGAAGATGTTTTAAATGAATTACCCGCATATCAAGGTGGTGGAGAAATGATAAAAGAAGTAAGTTTTAAGAAGACTACTTACGCTGGACTTCCCCATAAATTTGAGGCAGGAACACCAAATATTGCAGGAGTAGTTGCTTTCAAGGCAGCCATTGATTTCATTACAGGACTGGGAATAAACAACATTGCTAAGCATGAAGAAGAACTTTTGAAATATGCAACAGAAGAAGTATTGAAAATAGAAGGACTAAGGATTTACGGAACAGCTAAAAATAAATCAGCAATTATTTCTTTTAATATTAACGAATTACATCCATATGATATTGGCATGATTGTTGATAAAATGGGTATAGCAGTCCGAACAGGTCATCATTGTACGCAGCCTATTATGGATAAATTTAATATTCCTGGAACAGCTCGAATTTCTTTAGCAGTGTACAATACAAAGGATGAAATTGACATTTGTATAAAAGCCATTAAAAAAGCGAAAATGATGTTATCCTAAATGAATACAATACAAAAAATACAAGCAGACATTATTGAGGACTTTGAATTGTTTGACGACTGGATGCAGAAGTACGAATACCTAATAGACCTAGGTAAAGAGCTAGCACCAATTAAGGAGCAGTACAAAACCAAAGACAATCTTATAAAAGGATGTCAGAGTAGAGTTTGGCTTCATGCAGAACATACTGAAGGTAAAATAATCTTTACTGCAGATAGTGACGCTATTATGAC
>CATIQX010000186.1 GCA_949531795.1 Cryomorphaceae bacterium
AATTCATTTGATACTATAAATAACATTAGATAGATGCAGATAATTCAGTTATACATAGAAGGGCAAAGAGTTGATATGTTCAAAGATGAAAGTGTAAGTATTACGCAATCAATACAAAATGTAAAAGACATATCTAAAGTGTTTACAGACTTTACAAAAACCTTTTCTTTACCCGCTTCAAAAATAAATAATAATATATTTAAGCACTATTATAACTCTGATATTATAGGGGGTTTTGATGCACGTATAAAAAAGAGTTCAAATATAGAGTTGAATAGTTTACCATTTAAAGATGGTAAGGTGAAATTAGAGGGTGTAGATTTAAAGAATAATAAACCCCATACATACAAAGTAACATTTTTTGGAAGTACGGTAGAATTAAAGGATTTATTAGGAGAGGAAAAATTACAATCTTTAGACCTAAGTGCTAATGATAAAGAGTATTCTGCAAATGAAGTACGTTCATTTCTACAAGCAGATTCAACAACGAATGATTTAGTAGTTCCTTTAATAACGCATACACAGAGGTTGTTTTTCAGCAATGCAAATGAACAAGGTAATTTAACTTACAACGGAAGTCAAATAAAGGGTGTTGAATGGAAAGATTTAAAATTTGCTTTAAGGGTTGATACTATTGTACAAGCAATAACTGCAAAGCATAGCGAATTAGTTTTTAGTAATGATTTTTTTACAAGTACAAATACACCTTATTACAACTTGTTTATGTGGATGCACAGAAAAAAGGGTGCAGTTGAAAACCTAACGGGAGTAAATCAAGCCATTGTTGATGGTTGGACTAATACAATAGGTCCACCCGATTCAACACTTACTAAAATGGTAACTGTTTCAACCTTGCAAGTAACGGGCGACCCTATAAAATACAGGGTATTTACATTGAATCTTTATACAACAAGCGGTAATACTTATAGCGTTTCAATACAAAGAGATGGTTTAGAGATAGACAGACAAAACAACGTAGTGGGTGACGTTATGTTAAATCAATTTACCGCAGAGCAAGGCGATTACACAGTATTAATAGAGTCCCCTTTGGATATAACCTTTTCAGAAATTGAGTGGGATATAACATATAGACCGAGTTCATCACAAATTTATACGTCTAATTATCCAACAGGAACTTTTGTTTTTGTTAGTTTGTTTGAATTTAATATGTCGCAACAAATACCCGAAATGAAAACTATTGATTTTATATCGGGATTGTTTAAGATGTTTAACCTAACTGCGTATATCGATAAGGTTACTAAAAAAGTTATTGTTAAAAGTTTAGATAGTTATTATTCCGAAGGGGTATCGCACGAAATAACAAAGTATATCGATGTTAGTAAAAGCACAGTAAATGTAGCTTTACCGTATAGAGAAATAAACTTTCAGTATGAAGGTGTAAAAACTTTTTTGGCTTCTAAGTTCTCACAGATTACGGGGAAAGATTGGGGTAAAAGTTCTTATAATGGTGGGGAAAATTTAGATGGTAGTATCTATAATGTAAAGTTACCGTTTGAACACTTGCAATATGAAAGGCTAAGAGGTGCGGGTAATAATTTAACTTCTACACAATACGGTTTTTTTGTTGACCGTTACAAAGAAGAACCTAATATTGAGAATCTTGGAGAACCTTATATTGGTAAACCTTTATTGTTTTACCCAATTACCCAAACAAATGCGACTCCTATATCTTTTATATTTCAAAAAGGTGTATCAGTTCAGTCTTTAACAACCTATAACATACCTTCAAATAGTGTTGCCTTAAATTCAGGAACAAGTAAAGCAAATATAAATTTTCATAACGAAACAAATGAATATTCTTTTAGTAACTATTTCACAGATACTTTATTCAATGTTTATTATAATAAAAGTATATCAGACGTATTTAATGATTCTAATAGGATTAGTAAAGTAATAGCTTTTTTACCTTTAGGATTAACTATAAAATTAAACTTAAATGATACGTTGGTAATAAGCGGTAGAAGCTATAAAATAAATTCAATTAAAACAAATTTAAAAAGTGGTAAATCAGATTTGGAATTATTAAACGATTTATAATGATAGAGAATATATTATTTTTATTAAAAGATACAGACTGCAAGGCG
>CATIQX010000187.1 GCA_949531795.1 Cryomorphaceae bacterium
AAAATAAAGTAGTTCCTGGACAAGGTTATGCAAGATCATTCAAAGAAACAGGCTTTGATTATGCTATGTCATCAGGCTATGTTTCATACAGGGCAAATAAAATATTTGCATTACAGTTTGGTCATGGAAAACATTTTATAGGAGATGGTTATCGTTCATTATTACTTTCGGATAATACATTTAATTACCCTTATTTACGAATCCAAACTTCTTTCTGGAAAGTCCAATATACTAATCTGTATACCGAGCTTCAGGATATTAATTATTTTGCAGATAATGAAATTAATAATTATGATGTCATGGGTTATGCTAAAAAATATATGTCATCTCATTATTTAAGTATAAATGCTACTAAAAAATTAAGCATTTCATTATTCGAATCAGTAATTTGGAGAATGAATCATGCTCCTGGTGTTAATGGTTTTGACGTAAATTATTTAAACCCAATAGTAATGCTTCGGCCGGTAGAGTATTCTGTAGGGTCTTCTGGTAACGTTCTGGTTGGTTTGAATTTAAAGTACAAATTACCTTTTTCATCTTATTTCTATGGGCAATTAATGTTAGATGAGTTTACTTTAGAGCAGATAAAATCTAATAATGGTTACTGGGCGAATAAGTTTGCTTATCAATTAGGTTATAAAATATTTAATGCATTTAGTATAGATAATTTATCCCTACAAGCCGAGTATAATCATGCTAGGCCATATACTTATTCTCATTTTAATACTCTGCAGAATTATGCACATTATAATCAACCTTTAGCACACCCTTTAGGTGCTAACTTCTCTGAATTGCTATTCCTTTTAAACTACAGATGGAAAAAATTTGAAATTGACGGAAAAATAATTTTCTCAAAATATGGATCAGATATAATAGGAGACTCTGCTTCTTATGGCAATAATGTCTATGTTAGTTACAATGATCGGTCTTCTAATTTTGGCGTTTTAATGCATCAAGGTAATTTGACGACTGTTAGTTTTAAAAATATCAATATTTCTTATATTGTTAATCCAAAAACGAATCTTAAAATAAATATAGGTGTTACTTTAAGAGATTTTAAAAATGATGATGGAGAACAGCAATCGCAATTTATTAATTTCGGAATTAAGAGCGATTTGTTTAATCACTATTACGACTTTTAATGACTTTAATCTTAGGAATAGAAACCGCTACTAAAAATTGCTCTGTAGCACTTTTTAGCAATGGAATAGTTATAGCTGAAAAGGAGCATATCTCAGATGGATATACACATGCTGAGCAGCTTAACTTATTTATTCAAGATGTTATTGATTCAGTGAATATCACTTTAAATAAAGTTGAAGCAGTCGCCTTAAGCATGGGTCCTGGCTCTTATACTGGATTACGTATTGGAACTTCAACAGCTAAAGGATTGTGTTATGCTTTAGATATTCCATTGATTGCTATTTCTACTTTAAGGGCTATGGCTTTTACTATGGCTAAAAATAAGAATTCAGCTATTTATTGTCCTATGATTGATGCAAGGAGAATGGAGGTCTTTTCTGCTTTATATGATGTAAATAATAAAGAAATAAGAGGTGTGCAAGCAGATATTGTAGATGAAAATACTTATGCAGGATTTTTAAGTAATGAAATATTATTCTTCGGAGATGGCTCCTTAAAATGTCAAGAAATAGTCAATCATAAAAATGCTAAATTTGTTGAAGGAATTTATCCTTCAGCAAAGAGTTTAGGAATTTTAGCTAAAGCTAAATTTGAAAATAAGGATTTTGAAGATGTTGCTTATTTTGAGCCTTATTATTTAAAAGATTTTGTTGCAGGAAGAAAAAAACCTTAGTCTCTTTTAGTTTTTTTTGCAGCAGCATTAAATCTTCCTCTAAAAGAGCTTGAACTGCCTCCATTAGTTCTCCCTCCTGCTGATGACTCTCTTCTTGATGAAGAAGCAGTAGAAGATCTACCTCCCTGTCTGTCTCTTCCTCCGCCTGAATTACTTCTTTTTTCCCCACCATTTCCAGAGTATGAACGTCCGCTACCTCCTCTGTTTCCACCCCCTCTAGATGACTTTACTCCTGGAGCTTGAGATACTTCAACATTTACTCTATTTCCATTCCAAACCGCGTCAGCAAGACCGCTTAATACGTCTGTTTCAAAATCATTTGGAGCCTCAAAGAATGAAAATTTTCTCATAATATCAATCTTTCCTACTGGAATATTTCTGTTTCTTGTGTATTCATTTATTAAACCAATTAGGTTGTGGGCTTGCAAATCTTTTTCTGCTCCTAAATTGATAAAGAACCTTGTATATCCTGCTTCAGCATGACCGGTTCTTTCTCCTCCACTTCTTTCATTTCTCCCTCCACTTCTTTCATTTCTCCCTCCACTTCTTTCGTTTCTCCCTCCACTTCTTTCGTTTCTCCCTCCACTTCTTTCATTTCTATCTCTATTATTACTTCCTGCGACATTTAAGTCAGGAGCATTTTTATAGAAAGATAAGAAGCGGTTAAATTCAGCAGAAACAAAATGCTTAATAAGCGCTTCTTTATCAAGGTGTGATAATTTTTCTTCAATAGAAGGTAGGTACTTGTCTATTTGATGGTTTACTTCAGTAGTAACTACTTTGTCAACTAACTTCATCAACTGGATTTGACAGATTTCATCTCCATTAGGAACTTTCATAAGCGTTAAGTCACGCTTAATCATTCTTTCAATTGACTTTAGCTTTCTTCCCTCGCGGCTGTGTGCAATAATAATTGATGTTCCTTTGTTTCCAGCTCTACCTGTTCTTCCTGACCTATGTACATATATTTCATCATCGTCAGGTAGATTATAGTTGATGACATGAGATAATTCATTAATATCAATTCCTCTTGCAGCAACATCTGTAGCCACCAATAGTTGGAGTTTTCTTTTTCTAAAACGTCCCATTACATGATCTCTTTGTGCTTGAGATAATTCACCATGTATGGCGTCTGCACTATAGCCATCTTGCATTAATTTGTCTGCTACTTCGGCAGTTTCTCTTCTAGTTCGGCAAAATACTATTCCGTATATATCAGGATTCACATCACAGATTCTTCTTAAAGCTTTGTATCTGTCACGAGCATTGACCATATAATAATGATGCTCTATATTTGCAGCACCTTCGTTTCTGCTTGCAACCTCAATTGTCTTTGGGTTTTGCATATAGTTTTTACTAATACGCATTACTTCTTTTGGCATTGTTGCTGAAAAAAGTAAAGTTTGTTTTTCTGAAGGTGTTTCCGCTAAAATAGTATCCAAATCATCTTTGAATCCCATATTTAGCATTTCATCTGCTTCATCTAAAACTACAAATTCAATATCTTGTAATTTTAATGATTTTCTATTTATTAAATCTATAACTCTTCCTGGTGTGCCAACAACAATTTGAGTGCCAGATTTTAGTGATTTTATTTGTGGCATTATACTTGCTCCACCATATACAGCGGTAATTTTTAGTCCTTTTGTATATTTCGCATATGTTTCCATATCTTTTGCAATCTGAAGGCAAAGCTCTCTTGTTGGACACAAAATTATAGCCTGGGGTAATTTTCTTTCAACATCGATTTTATTCAATACAGGTAGTCCAAATGCAGCAGTTTTTCCAGTACCCGTTTGAGCTAGTGCAATTAGATCATTTTTATTTTCCAACAAATAAGGAATTGATTCCTGTTGGATGGGTGTGGGATTCTCAAAACCTAAATCTGTTATTGCTTTTTGGATGTTTTTATTTAGCCCTAATTCAGAAAATGTCATATTATAAATTTTTTGCAAAAATACTCTATTATTTTCCTTAACTACTATAATGATGGACTTATCCTTTTTTATTAACACATAGTAGTTTTTATAAATTCATTATCTATTTTTGCCAACTAAAATTTAAATAATGAGTATAGATAAATTTGCAGACAGACATATTGGGCCTAGAGGAAATGATGTTAAGGAAATGCTATCTCTAGTAAAAGCATCTTCCATTCATCAATTAATTAATGAAACAATTCCTGCGCAAATTCATTTGGGAAGAGAGATGAATTTGCCTGATGCTTTATCAGAAAGTCGTTTTATTGAACATATGAAAGGAGTAGCTCAAAAGAATAAAAATTATCGTTCATATATTGGAATGGGCTATTTTAATACAATTCTTCCTGGTGTTATTCAAAGAAATATTTTAGAAAATCCGGGTTGGTACACAGCATATAGTCCTTATCAGGCCGAAATAGCACAAGGAAGAATGGAAGCATTATTGAATTATCAAACTATGGTAAGTGAGCTTACAGGTATGGAAATTGCTAATGCTTCATTACTTGATGAAGGAACTGCTGCGGCTGAAGCTATGATTCTATTGTATAACAATAGAAGTAGAAAGCAGAAATCAGAAAAAATAACTAACTTCTTTGTTTCAGAACTATGTTTTCCGCAAACTATTGAAATTTTAAAAACTCGAGCCGTCCCTCTCGGTGTTAATCTCATAATAGCCAATCATGATGAGGTAGAAATTAATGATCAGTTTTTTGGTGCTATTTTACAATATCCCGCAAAATATGGAGAGGTAATTGATTATGCTGATTTCGTTAATCAATTAAAGGCAATTGAAGCAGGAGTAGTTGTTGCAGCTGATTTATTGAGCTTAAGTTTACTTACTCCTCCTGCAGAGTGGGGAGCTGATATTGTCGTAGGAACTACCCAGAGATTTGGAATTCCCATGGGATATGGTGGGCCTCATGCAGCCTATTTTGCCACTTTCGAAAAATATAAAAGAAGTATTCCTGGTAGGATTATTGGTGTCAGTGAGGATATGAGCGGAAATAGAGCGCTCAGAATGGCCTTACAAACAAGAGAGCAGCATATTAAAAGAGAAAAAGCAACATCAAATATCTGTACTGCACAAGTATTGTTAGCTGTTATGGCAAGTATGTATGGAGTGTATCATGGGGCGGAAGGCTTAAGAAGAATGAGTAAAAATATTCATTCCTTAACTGCTACTTTGGCAGAAGGGTTAACGCAATTAGGTTATCATCAGTTGAATCCTATTTATTTTGATACGCTACATATTTCAGTTGGAAATGTTTCTATGGAAAACATAAAGACCTATGCAGAAGATGCAAAAATAAATTTTAATTATATTAATGATGATGCTCTTTCAATTAGTATCGATGAGAAAGATGACTTGAGTAATATCAATGATATTTTAGAAGTATTTGCAAAAAGCTGTAATCATTCTGACTCACAGGATTTAATAAAAGAGGTGTTGAGTGGTGATTATAACGAGGCAACTGCAAGAATTCCAGATGCACTTTATCGTACTTCCTTATTTATGCAGCATGATATTTTTAACAAATATCATTCAGAAACGGAAATGATGCGTTATATTAAGCGTTTAGAAAATAAAGATTTATCATTAACACATTCCATGATTCCGTTAGGGTCATGTACTATGAAATTGAATGCTGCTTCTGAATTATTCCCATTGAGTTGGTCAGAATTTGGAAATTTACATCCATTTGCTCCTGCTCATCAAGCAAGGGGTTATCATATAATGTTTCATGAATTAGAAGAAATGTTGTGTGAGATTACTGGATTCGATGCTATGAGTTTGCAGCCAAATTCTGGTGCCCAAGGAGAGTTTGCTGGATTAATGGTCATTAGAGCTTATCATGAAAGTAGAGGTGATGATAATAGAGATATATGTTTAATCCCCTCATCTGCACATGGCACTAATCCTGCTTCAGCAGTTATGGCTGGAATGAAGGTTGTAGTTACTCCATGTGATGAATATGGTAATATTGATGTTAATGTGTTAAGAGAAAAAGCAGAAGAATATAAGGAAAACCTTTCTGCTTTAATGATAACTTATCCTTCAACTCATGGAGTGTATGAAGAAGCAATTATGGAAATAACTCAGATTATTCATGATAATGGAGGACAAGTATATATGGATGGTGCAAATATGAATGCTCAAGTAGGGATAACAAACCCCGCACTTATTGGAGCAGATGTTTGTCATTTGAACTTGCATAAAACGTTTGCTATTCCTCATGGTGGTGGCGGTCCTGGAATGGGTCCTATTGGAGTGGTAGAGCATTTAAAACCGTTCTTACCAAATAATCCTTTAGTGAAAATGGGTGGAGAAAATGGAATGTCTATTTCTTCTGCTCCTTGGGGAAGTGCTTTAGTTTTGTCTATTTCTTATGCCTACATTAAAATGTTAGGAACAGAGGGATTAAAATATTCAACTGAGATAGCTATTTTAAATGCAAACTATATTAAGGAGAAATTAGTGAAGCATTTTGATGTTTTATATTCAGGTAAGAATAATAGGGTTGCTCATGAAATGATTGTAGACTTTAGAATGTTTAAAAAAGATGGAATTGAGGTTGTTGATGTAGCAAAGCGTTTAATGGACTATGGTTTTCACGCACCAACTGTTTCTTTTCCTGTAGCAGGAACTTTAATGATTGAGCCTACTGAAAGCGAAAGTAAGGATGAATTAGATCGTTTTTGTGAGGCAATGATTAGTATTAAAAATGAAATTAATGAAGTACTAGCTGGAGAAGTTATTTTAGAAGAAAGTGTGTTGAAAAATGCGCCACATACTTTAGGACTAGCTGTAAATGATGAGTGGAATTTTAATTATACAAGACAAAAAGCTGTGTATCCATTAGAATGGGTCAGGGATAGAAAATTCTGGCCCTCAGTTAGGCGTGTGAATGATGCATTTGGTGATAGAAATTTCATTTGTTCATGTGCCCCAATTTCAGATTATATTTAGCAGATAAGATTTATAAAATAAGAGCAGAGGTATTTACCTAAGTTATAGTATATTTGCATCCAATTTAATAATTTAAAATAAAAAAAATGAAAAAAATTCTACTTCTATCTTGTTTCTTAATAGTCTCATTCATAGCTTTTTCGCAATCAAAAACAGCTTATGTTCCTGAGTTAAATATTAAGAAAATGGTAGCAAATAATGTCGTAACATTACCTTTAGTTACTCCATCAAATTTCGCTGCGGCTCCATCACCAATTTGGTCAGATGATTTTTCTAGTCCAGCAAATTGGGTGATAGATCACGATCAAAATGCATGTTCTTTAGACTGGCAGATTGGACAAAACTCGTGTACTGGTTCATATCCTTCTGCTGATATTGTTTCTACTACCGCCGCTAATGGATGGGCAATGGTAGATTCCGATGCCTATGGTGGTGCTACTGGTGGAACTGAGGTTGAAGATAGCTGGCTTACAATGGCGAACCCTGTTGATTTAAATGGATACACAGATGTAAATATAGAGTTTGAAACAAACTATAGAAGTTACAATAGTGAGGTATGTTATGTTGTTGTTGGAGTTGCAGATGCTAATGGTATCGTAGAATGGCCAGAGTTAGATCCAACGTCATCTGCTAATGCCTCAGGTCTAATTGGCCAGAGTGTATTTATGCCTTTCCCTGGTCTTGCTTCTGGTGGATTTCAATCAACTAATCCTCAATTAGTTTCAGTTAATATTAGTCCTGCTTTAGTTGGTTTAACATCAACAGAATTAGAGAATATATATATACGTTTCCATTGGACAGGTACATGGGGGTATGCGTGGTTTGTTGATGATGTTGCAATTATTGAAACTCCAGAACATGAATTAAGATTTAATTCTGAGACATTTGGCGGATGGTGGATGGGTTATAATGATCCTGCATCTGCATTAGGTGTTTTTGGAGCTGGTACCGATTATACTTTTTACCCAATGCTTCAGGCAACTACACAGCCATTAAGAATAGAGGGAGTTGTTAGTAGTACAGGAATTCAGACTCAAGAAAATACTACTATGAATGTTGAAATTGATGAGAATGGAACAATTACATCACTATCTTCTACTCCTATGTCATCTCCATCTGGATCTAGCGATACTGTATCAACAAGTTCTCCATTTACTCCTGCTAATATGGGGTTGCATAATATTAGCTGGTGGGCATCTTCAGATTCGTTCCCTACAACTCCTGTAAAAACTAAGTCAATGATAGTTACCGATACAATTTATGGTATTGATTATGACTGGGATAGTGATGGAGCAAATGCTTCAGGTTATGCTTATTTATCAAGAACACTTTGTGGCCAAGTACTTGCAAATGTATTTGATATATTTACAGATGTATCTATGACATCTATCTCTTTTCATGTGAGTGAAAATTCTATACCTGGAGCAAGTGTTTCAGTTGAATTATATGAAGAAGATGCTGCATCTGACCCAATACTTTTAGATGGATCTGATTCATACAAGCTACAGTCTTCAGATATCGGAAATTGGGTTACACTTCCCTTAAGCTCACCTTTATCTGCTGGAACATCATATTTAGCAGCTGTTCGTGGTGAAGTACACCCAACAGATACAGTTGGAATAAGCACCAGTGGTAATGATAATACTGTAAGTTATATTCAAGATAATGGTTGTGATATTGGAACTGGAGGATTTGGATATTGGTATGGAGGTTCAGGGTATTTAATTAGAATGAATTTTGGACCTGCAGCTTGGGTACTAGGTACTGCAATTAATGATGTTGAAAATTCACAATTTAATGTTTATCCTAATCCAACAAATGGATTGTTTACCATTGAATTAGATGGTAATTCAAAATATGTTGTCTCTGTAAAAAATGTATTAGGTCAAACAGTTTTTACAACAACAACAAATGGAATGAATACTAACATTGATTTATCAAGTTTTGATAAAGGAATTTATACTGTTGAATTAAAAGATGAAAATGCAATTTATACAGAGAAAGTAATAGTTGAATAGTTTTTGATATATTAAATAAAATAAAAGCCCGGTATAGCCGGGCTTTTTTTATGCTTTATTTTTATATATCTTTGCAAACTAAATAATTTAAATTTACAAAAATGAAAAAAATATACATTTCAATTTTTGCATTAAGCATAGCAATAAGTGCTTTTTCTCAAATTGACTCACGTGCCCTAACAATTGAAGATGGGAAAAAAGCTAAAAAAAATATAGCATCAAATTCTAATAAGTTTACTGTTTCTTCTAGTCTTCCTATTTGGTCAGAAGACTTTGCTAATGGACTACCAGCGACATGGGAAAATTCAACTGTACCTTGGGTATATAGAGGAGGTCAAACATCTCCCTCTAATGCTGTGGGAAGTCAGGGTGCTTATGCAAGTGCAGGAGATCCAATTTCTTCGCCAACTTCAAATAATGGTTTTCTTATTTTTGACTCTGATTATTATGATAATAATGGTGTTGCTGGTGCTTTTGGTACAGGTAGCTACCCTACACCTCATAATGGCGAATTATTGACGGATATGATTGATCTTTCTTCATATTCTGATGTTACTTTAAAAATGAACTCATATTTCAGAACATATGCTGGGCAAGCCTTTATTGATTTTTATGTCAGTGGCGTATTTCAAGAAAGAGTACAAGTTCATGCCAATCTTGCTGTTAATGAATCTTCATTTGTTGATGAAGTGATATTGTCCAGAATTCCTTTTTCAGTTGTAGGTAATGCTGATGTACAGATGAGTTTTGTTTTTGAAGGGTCAGCAAATTCAAACAATGGTTTTTCAGGCTACTATTTCTGGCAAATGGATGATATAGAGCTTATAGAAACTCCATTAAATATGATTGAAATTGAAGATGTTGTTGTTGGTGGTTTTTGGATTGATTATGCAAATTATACTGGCTCAGGATTAAATACAATCATTGGTTTAGATTATACAGTTACTCCTGTTTCACAGTTAGCAAATCATCCTTATGTTATTGAGGGCGTATTAAGAAATTCTGGAGCTAATGATCAGACGTCTACATTAAAGTATGAAGTTTATGGAGCAGCAGGATCTTATTCAGGTACATCTAATCCAACTATTGTAGCTGCTTATTCCGCAACAAACGTAATTGATTCAATGGTTGTTGCAGCAAATCCACCATTGTCTCCTGCTTTAGGAACTTATGGGGTTTCAATATGGGCAGAGTCTGATTCTTTAGGTTTAATTACTACAACATCCGATACTCTGCTTAGGGGAATAGAAATAAGTGATTATATTTATGCAAAAGATAATGGAACAAATATTAACGGAAGCCCTGACGATAATTGGATTGTTGGCGGTCCTGGAGATCAATGGCATTTCACTACTAGATTCGAAATGTATGCTGATGAACAACTTACTAGCTTAAGAGTTTATATTTCAGATGAGTCAGTTGCTGGAGCTGAGATTAAAGCCGTAGTTTATGAATTAGATACAACTATTTCAAATGCAGATGGGGGTGTAATATTACTGAATGAATCAGATAATTATACAATAACAACTCAAGATTTAGGTGCTTGGGTAGACATTCTTTTTGATTCTCCAGTAGATTTATATAATGGTTACGCTTATGAAGTAGGTATAGCTGGTTTTGTTCACCCTACTGACAGTGCTTTTATTGGTACTTCTGGTCTATCAATGTATAATGGGGAACATAGTGTATTTGATGAATTTGGTCTTAACCCTAATGATGCGGCTAATCAAGGGGTTCCAACTTGGTATTACCTTACTAGAACTCCAATGGTTCGAATGAATTTTGACCCATCAAGTGTTAGTGCTGTTTCTGACATGAAGCAAACTTCTTTCACTACTTACCCTAACCCAACAAATGGAATATTTATTATTGAATTAGGAGAAGTTGCTAAATATGATGTAACAGTAAATAACGTCTTAGGTCAAACAGT
>CATIQX010000188.1 GCA_949531795.1 Cryomorphaceae bacterium
GTGGTTGCAAAACTAAAATTAAAAAATTTATGCATAACTCCTTTAGGATCTCCTGTTGTTCCTGAGGTATAAATTATTGTTGCTAAATCTTGTGCTTCACGTACAATATTTTCCTTTATTGGAGAAATATCTTTTGTCACTTCATTCCACTTAGGATAATCTTCACTATAAAAAGGAAAAGTAATACAAGGTAAATCAGAAGGGACTCCAGGCTTCATAATAGCATAGTCATCTAATTTACCAACAAATAATAATTTTGCTTCACTATGCTTTAAAATTTTTTCTAATGATGCAGCATTTAAGTTAGGATATAAAGGGACAGATACATATCCACTCATCATAATTGCCATATCAGTAATCATCCAATGGGCACAATTCTTTGAAAGTAATGCGATTTTACTTCCTTGAGGCATATTTAATGTTTTAATATATGCAGCCATTTCTCGAACTTCTTTTCCTACCTGTTTCCAAGTCCAATTATGCCAAACTCCTTCGATTGGTTGACTTAAATATATTTCGTTTGGTTTTTCTTGCTCCCACTTATAGAGCATTTCTAAAGGTGATAAATAGTTCATTGTTTTTGTTAATTGTTTTTGTTAAAAGTACACTTTTTTTTAATTCTTGAATAAGAACGAATAATACTTATACTTTTACTATGCGCGCATAGCAATATTTTATAAATTTGTAATCTATAAGCTTATGCTATGCATAGCATAGAACTTTAATTTTGATACTTTAATTTTATCTACATTAATTTAAAAAATTTATATGGAACAAGAAGATACTATCGACTACAATATAAGAAAAACTTGGTATAACATTACCAAAATGTATAACAGAACTGCCACAGAATATATGGCAAGTATGGCATTGGGGATGATTATATTAAATATTGATATTTCCGAAGGTACACCTTCCACTCAACTAGGACCAAATATGGGAATGGAGGCTACCTCACTATCACGCTCAATAAACAAACTAGAAGATGCCGGAGTTATCGAGAGGAAAGATGATCCTAACGATAAGCGTAAATCTGTTATCCACTTAACACAATTAGGAATGGAGTGGCGTGAAGTAGCAAAAGGAGTAGTAATAAATTTTAATGAATCAATTCAATCACACTTTGAAGAAAAAGAAATGGAAACTTTCTTTGCAGTACTAAAAAAGATAAACAAAATTATAGATGAAAAAAAATAGACATATAAACAAAGTAGCTGTTGTAGGATCCGGAATTATGGGATCACGAATTGCGTGTCATTTTGCCAATATTGGAGTTGAAGTACTGCTCTTAGATATTATTCCCTTTGACTTAACTAAAGAACAATTAAAACATAAGAAGCTAAGGAACTCTATTGTAAATGACGCTTTAAAAAGTACTTTAAAAAGCAACCCCTCTCCTATTTACAGCAAAGAGTTTATAAGTAGAATTACAACAGGGAACTTAGATGATGATTTGCAAAAAATTGGAGAGGTTGATTGGATTATTGAGGTGGTAATAGAAAGGCTTGATATTAAAAAACAAGTTTTTGAAAAAATAGAAAAATTTAGAACAAAAGGAACTCTAATTTCTTCTAATACTTCTGGAATTCCTATTGAAAGTATGATTGATGGTAGAAGTGATGACTTTAAAGCGCATTTCTGTGGAACACACTTTTTTAATCCTCCTAGATATTTGAAATTATTGGAGATTATTCCAAGTACAAAAACAGATACTAAAGTTACTGACTTCTTAATGAATTATGGAGATGCGTTTCTTGGGAAAGATATGGTCCTTTGTAAAGATACTCCCGCATTTATTGCAAATAGAATTGGAGTAGCCAATATCTTGTCTCTATTTCATCTGGTAAAAGAATTGGATTTAACTGTTGAAGAGGTGGACTCTTTAAGTGGACCTATTATTGGCCGTCCCAAATCAGCAACTTTTCGAACGTGTGACGTAGTAGGATTAGACACCTTAGTTCATGTAGCAAATGGGGTTTACGAAAACTGTCCTGATGATGAAATGAGAAGTAATTTTGAATTACCTGATTTTATTAACAAGATGAGTGAAAAAAAATGGTTGGGAGATAAAACTAAACAAGGGTTCTATAAAAAATCAAAAGATAAAAAAGGGAAGAGAATTATTGAGACTCTTAACCTTAAGAGTATGGAATATGCTCCTAAAAAAAGAACAAAATTTGAAACTATAGTAGCTGCAAAACAAGAAGATAATTTATTAAAAAGATTAAAAATTCTTGTAAAAGGAAAAGATAAAGCAGGAGAATTTTACAGAAAATCATTTTATTCAGCATTTGCATATGCTTCCTACAGAATACCTGAAATAACAGATGACCTTTACAAAATTGACAGAGCACTTTGTGCAGGCTTTGGATGGAAAATTGGACCGTTCCAAATGTGGGACGCTTTAGATGTTGAAAAAACATTATCCAAAATGGAAGAATCAGGACATAAAGCAGCTCCTTGGGTATATGAAATGGTGAAATCAGGAAACACTTCATTCTACACAACCGAAAACGGCACTTTAAACTATTATAATATTCCAGCAAAATCAAAAGAGAAAGTAGAAGGAATGGAGAATTTTATTGTGTTAGATCTCATTCGTGATAACAATACTATTTGGAGTAATTCAGGATGTAACCTTACAGATATTGGTGATGGAATTATAAACCTGGAATGGAGAACAAAAATGAATTCTATTGGAGGAGAAGTATTAGAAGGAATTCAAAAATCCATTGAGATTGCAGAGAAAA
>CATIQX010000189.1 GCA_949531795.1 Cryomorphaceae bacterium
ATGTATGGCATACACTATTGGAACAGGTATAGGTGCTTGGGGTCTAAATAGAACAGTGAATTGGGCTTGGGATATTACTAATTTTGTATGGTGGATTGGTATTGGTCATGCTGGTACATTAATTTCAGCTGTTTTATTATTGTTTAGACAGAAATGGAGAATGGCTATTAATAGATCTGCTGAAGCAATGACAATTTTTGGAGTAGCTCAAGCAGCTCTTTTTCCTCTTATACACATGGGAAGACCATGGTTAGCTTATTGGGTTTTCCCAATACCAAATCAGTTTGGTTCATTATGGGTTAATTTTAACTCACCTTTGTTATGGGATGTATTTGCTATTTCAACTTATTTTTCTGTTTCTTGTGTTTTTTGGTATATTGGTTTAATACCAGATTTCGCAATGCTTAGAGATAGAATTGATAAGAAATTATCACCAATGAAGAAGGATCTTTATGGTTTAATGGCTTTTGGATGGAGCGGTAAGGCTAAACATTGGCAAAGATTCGAGGAAGTCTGCTTAGTATTAGCTGGGCTTGCTACTCCGCTTGTTTTCTCTGTGCACTCGATTGTAAGTATGGATTTTGCTACCTCTATTATTCCAGGATGGCATACCACAATTTTCCCACCTTATTTTGTTCTTGGTGCACTTTTTTCAGGATTTGCAATGGTTGAAACATTGTTGATCATTATGAGGAAGGTTGTTAATATGGAAGCTTACATTACTATTAAGCATATAGAATATATGAATGTCATTATTCTCTTCACAGGATCTTTAGTTGGGGTTGCATATATTACAGAACTTTTTATGGCCTGGTATTCAGGTGTAGAATTTGAACAGTATGCATTTTTAAATCGCGCAACAGGACCTTACTGGTGGGCATATGCTAGTATGATGACATGTAATGTTGTAATTCCGCAGCTTTATTGGATATATAAAATAAGAACATCATTTGTAGCAACATTTATATTGTCAATATTTGTTAATATAGGAATGTGGTTTGAACGGTTTGTAATTATTGTTACTTCTCTTCATAGAGATTTTCTTCCTTCATCTTGGACTATGTTTTCCCCTACCTTTATTGATATTGGAATTTTTGTTGGAACAATTGGATTCTTTTTTGTTCTATTTTTACTTTACGCAAGAGCATTTCCCGTAATTGCGCAAGCTGAGATAAAGAGTATACTTAAATCATCAGGTTCTGAATATAAAAAGTAAAAATGAGAGATAAAATTATACATGCAATTTTTGATGATGAACAAGATGTTTTGACTGTTGTTAAAGACTTAAAAGATAACAGTATAGTTGTTAATGAGGTATATAGTCCATTTCCAATTCATGGACTAGACCCAATATTAGGCCTTAAGGAGACTAGAATGGCTATTACGGCATTTATTTATGGCTGTATTGGACTAAGTTTCGGAGGACTTTTGATTTATTATATTATGATTTCAGGAGTTGGAAAAAGCTGGCCAATGAATATAGGTGGAAAACCAAATTCTACATTTTATCATAACCTTCCTTCTTTTGTTCCAATTATATTTGAGTGTACTGTTCTTTTTGCAGCTCATTTAATGTCAATTACATATTTAATTAGAAATAAATTATATCCTGGAAGTAAATCAAAAAGCCCTGACCCTAGGACAACTGACGACAAATTTTTAGTTGAAATTCTTTATGATGAAGATAAAAATAATATTGTAAGATTACTTGAAAAATCTAATGTTACTGAAATAAATGAGAAAGATGAAAGCTAAATTTTTTATAATTTGCGGTATTTATTTGTTAGTTGTTTCTTGTGGGAATGATGGTAGAGGATATGAATATATGCCAGACATGTATCGTTCTCCATCATTAGAAACATACGGGAAAAATAATGTTTTTAGCGACAGTCTTAATGCTAGAAAACCTGTAAAAGGTACTATTGCGAGAGGATATTTGACAACATTTAATTTTGGCTCTAGTCAAGAAGATTATTTGCTCTCCGGAAAAAAAGCTATTAATCCTTATGATGCTAATGATAAAAATTCATCTGAAGGAAAGGCTCTTTATGCGATGTTTTGTAAACATTGTCATGGACCTAATGGTGCAGGTGGTGGATCAATAAATCATCCGGTATATTCTGCTATACCTCACTACAACGATAGTATTCAAGTTAGAAGGGCAGGAAATACCATGAGAGAATTAACTTCAGGACAGATATTTCATGCCATTACTTATGGATTAAATGCAATGGGACCTCATTCTTCTCAGCTAACAGAAGAAGAAAGATGGAAGGTTGTTTTATATGTTCAAGCACTTCAGAATTATAGTAATGAATAAATTAGATAATATTAATATGTACACTCCAAATAAGAGTTTAAGTGTAGCCTCATTGGTAATGATTATAATTGGTTTATTTTCAGTTGCAATTGCATTTATTTTTGATAATCATGCAGCTTGGACAAATTTATTGTTTAACAATTATTTTTTCCTTGGTATATCTATATTTGCCGTATTTTTTATTGCATTACAGCATGTTGCTGAAGCTGGCTGGTCTATAGCTCTAAAAAGAGTTCCTGAAGCAATAATGACATTTCTTCCTTACACATGTGCTGTCATGTTATTTATTGTTGTGACTGCTGTTTTTCATTTTGGAGGTAATCATATTTATCATTGGTTAGAAGACGGTATTATGACTGAAGGTGCTCCTAATTATGATAAAATAATAGCTGGAAAGGAGCCTTATTTAAATTCAATGTTTTTTCTTTTCAGGTCATTTTTATATGTTGGTATTTGGCTTTACTGTGCAAAAAAATTAAGGCAAATTTCTTTAGAAGGCGACAATGAAGGCGATATCGGGGAAAAATCACATTGGAAAGGTCTTAAAGTATCTGCATGGTTTATTGTGTTATTTGCTGTGACGTCTTCGACAGCTTCTTGGGACTGGATTATGTCTATTGATGCACATTGGTTTAGTACATTATTTGGGTGGTATATTTTTAGTGAATGGGCAACAATTGGCTTTACATCAATTCTATTGCTAGCACTATTACTAAACAAGCAAGGTTATTTAAAGTACTTAAATGATAGTCATATTCATGATTTAGGAAAGTTAATTTTTGCCTTTTCTATCGTATGGACTTATATGTGGTTCTCTCAATTTATGCTTATTTGGTATGCAAACATTCCCGAGGAAGTCACCTATCATTTAGAAAGAATAGAGCTAGAAAATTATAGATTTCTTTTCTGGTTTAGTCTTGCAATCAATTTCATTGTCCCTACACTTTTTCTTATGAGTAGAGATGCTAAGAGAAACAAGAGTCGTCTTGTATTTGTTTGCATTGTAATTTTAATTGGACACTGGATTAATTCATATCTATTATTTGCTCCAGGAACTTTACACTAGCATGGCCATCTAGGTTTACTTGAAGTAGGTGTTGGTATTGGTTTTCTTGGATTTTTCTTAAGAGTTTTTATGTCAAATTTAGCTAAAAGAAATATCGAAGTGAAGCATCACCCATTTTTAGAAGAAAGTAATAACTTACACACTTAATATTTTATTGTTAATATAAAAATTAAGGGTCAGCTTAGCTGACCCTTTTTTTGTCAATTATTGCTTACATTTGCTTTTAAATGAATGAAAACCTAAATACTGAGCATCAAGTTGATTCTGAAGAGGAGTTAGCAATAGAGCAAGTATTGCGTCCTAAATTATTTAATGATTTTGAAGGTCAAGAAAAAATTATTGACAATTTGGAAGTATTTATACAAGCTGCTAAAGAAAGAGAAGAAGCATTAGATCATGTTCTATTACATGGCCCTCCCGGGCTAGGGAAAACTACTCTAGCAA
>CATIQX010000190.1 GCA_949531795.1 Cryomorphaceae bacterium
GTCTCTCTTCTATAATAGTTGGAGATATATAGTTTCCATGAATTGAATTAAACTCATGAAGATGTAAGCTACTTATACCCTTGTGTTTTGTTGCGTATTTTTCAAATTCTTTTCCGTAATCCATGATTATAGTTTTTATATTATTTTACTGATGCTAATTTAACAAATTCATCATAAGTAACATTCTTTTCAGTTAATTTGAAATTTTCTTTATAAACAACTAAAGTTCTTTCATCAAAAATCTGATCATATATTTTTTTTCTTTCTTCTTCGTTTTTAAGAATATTTGTTGCAATATCAGTCAATTGAGCATCATCACCTTCAGGCTGACCATATTGTTTCATTTGTGAACTAATTAACTTTTTAGCTTGATTCAAAACATCATCCTGAGTAACTTTAACCTCATAATTTTCTAAAATTTTGTTTTCAATTAATTGCCATTGTAAGCTTTTGGCATACATATCGTATTCAGTTGCTAGCATTTCCATGGTAATAGGTTGTTCAGAAGTTTGAACCAGCCATCTTTTTAAGAAATCATCTGGCATTTGTAATTTTAATTTTTCAATAAAATAAGTTACAATATCATTCTTAAGCATTCTATCACTTTCTCCAACAAACTGCCCTTCTGCTTCCGCTTGAACTTTAGCTTTAAATTCTTTTACATCTTTCACTGTTCCTTCACCATAAACTTTGTCAAATAATTCAGTATTTAATTCAGCTGGAGCTAGTTGATTGATATTTTTTACTGTAAACTGAAATTCTTCTGAAGTCAAATTATGTATTGCATCATGAGAAACATTTAACATCGAACCTAAATCAGAATGATTTGTAAAAGCTTTCATTACATTTACTTTAAGTACATCGTCCTTTTTAACTCCAATAAACTGTTTTTTAATTTTCTCATCAGCAATGTATTCCATCGCAACAGTTGCTTCATTTGAAATTCCATTTGCCATTACATTTCCATCAACATCTAATTGTGATATATCGCAGAAAATTAAATCCCCTTCAACAGAAATGTCGGGGTTACTCATTTTACCATATCGCTTTGCAATATCAGTACAATATCCTTCTACTAACTTAGTATCGGCTTTAATTTTATAGTAGTTTAACTTATCCTTAGCTGTAATTTTTACATCAAAATCAGGCGCTAAACCTACCTCATATTGAAAAGTAAAATCTTCAGTAATTTCCCAATCAATAGGAGTTTCATCAATTGGCATAGGAGACCCTAAAACTCTTACTTTCTCAGCAGAAATATGTTTATATAATTCATCTTGAAGTAATTTATTCACCTCTTCAACAATAACAGAAGTTCTATATTTTTTATTAATGATTGCCATAGGAGTTTTTCCTTTTCTAAAACCTGGAACATCAGCCGTTTTACGGTAATCTTTTAATACTTTGTCAACTTTTTCAGTATAATCTGATGCAGCTACATCAACAGTAATAGTTGCCATCAAATCTTTTGCTTTGCTTTGTGTAATTTTCATCTTCTATTTATTTTTTAAAAAGGGCTGCAAAAATACACTTATTTATCTGATTATGAAATAAGGGTACCCATAAAAACAAAGAAGCTATTTGATATTTGAGAAAAATAAAAATGCTATTAAAAAGTTTAAAATATTGGCAAGGCATACTATTCTTATTTCGATAAAATGGTATGGAAATAAAAAACGGAAGAAAATCTCTCGATAATCTTCCGTTATGTACGGGTGGAGAGACTCGAACTCTCACACCTTGCGGCACTAGATCCTAAATCTAGCGCGTCTACCAATTCCGCCACACCCGCATTTAAAGGAGGGCAAAGATATTATTTTTTAACATTCACACACAAAAGGAGCTTTAAAGATTTTTTAGAGCTTTTTTTATTTAATTTTGTAATTCTAATTTAAAATATATAAGATGAGTTTATCAGTAAAAGGAAAGTTAAGTAGAAAGTTAAGTATAGAAAGCGGAACATCAAAAGCAGGAAAAGAATGGAAAAAACAATCTTTTCTTATTGACACTGGCGCACAATATAATCCTGAAGTTTGTTTTCAGTTATTTGGAGAAGATAAAATTGAAATGCTAAACCATCACAACGAAGGAGATCAAGTTGACGTTTCTTTCAACTTATCTTCAAGGGAATATAATGGAAAATATTTTCATAACATCGATGCATGGAGGATTGAAAGCCAAGGAGCTGGAAGTCCAGAAATAGATGCAGCACCTGCATTTAACGCACCTGCATCAGAAGATGATGATTTACCATTCTAGGAAATCATCTACTAATCAGAACAATTTTTAATACCACATATAAAAATTAGATAATAATAATTACTAAAAAATGAAAAAAGCACTCTCAATTGAGAGTGCTTTTTTATTAAAATTTTATTTCTTAAGTGAAGTAGGGCTTGTCATATCAGTAGTAATATAAGCTTTAGGATTAATTTTTTCAATCATTTTTAAAACAGATTTTAGTTTTCTCCTAGATATTACACACCAATAAATCTTTACAGGACCATCCTTACCCACTCCATCAATAACTGTAACTCCATGGCCGTTTTCTCTAAGTGCTTCAGCTACTGAGGGTGAGTTAGCTGGAGAAAAAACTCTTACTACAATATTACCTACACCAACAATACGCTCAATGTAAGAACCTAAAATAGTTCCAGCAGCAAAACCAGCAGCATAAGCAGCAATAAGTATAGGATCATCAATATCCTTTATAACTTGTGAAATGGCTATTATCCAAATAGCTGATTCTACTAAACCAATCAGTGCTGCATAAATTGGTTTATTCTTTGCAACCAATAAAGATCTCATTGTACCTAAACTCTGGTCAGCCAGCCTAAGAGAGAAAATTATAAGTGCCGAAAATATCAATTCCATTCTTTATATTTTAATTTTTAACATCAAATGCATCTCGCAAACCATTTCCTAATAACATAAAAGCTAGAACCAAGCTCATAATTGCCAATCCAGGAATAATAGCCAAATACGCTTTATCCATAATAATATAGCTATAATGATCTTTTATCATCCCACCCCAGCTTGGAATAGGTGGTTGCGCACCAATTCCTAAAAAGGAAAGTCCTGCTTCTATCAAAATTGCAGCAGCAAAATTAGCTGCTGAAATCACAATAACCGGTCCAATTACATTAGGTAATATGTGTTTAAAAATTATTCTAAATGGTTTGTATCCCAATGCCTTTCCCGCTTCTACATACTCTAATTCTCTAACAGATAATACTTGACCTCTAACAATACGAGCAACCTCAACCCACATAGTTAACCCAATTGCAATAAATACTTGCCAGAAACCTTTTCCTAGCGCTAAAGTAATGGCAATTACCATTAGTAAGGTTGGTATGGACCAAATTACATTAACAAACCACATAATTATACCATCAGTTTTTCCTCTAAAGTAACCTGCAAGTAATCCTAAAGTTATCCCAATAAACAAAGAAATAAATACGGCAATAAAACCAACTGATAAAGAAATACGAATTCCATAAAGCATTCGACTCAATAGATCCCTGCCGTATTTATCTGTCCCAAAATAAAAGGTTTGATTATTTATCTTATAATTGCCTGTATAGGTTTGCTTAAATTCAGATTGATAAGGAAAATAAGTAACTCC
The DNA here is from genome assembly GCA_949531795.1 of Cryomorphaceae bacterium. Classification (GTDB taxonomy): domain Bacteria; phylum Bacteroidota; class Bacteroidia; order Flavobacteriales; family BACL11; genus UWMA-0277. The sequence goes on from CATIQX010000190.1 coordinate 3,626, forward strand.
ATTGTGAATAGCAGTATATTTATCAATTGGAATACTGATTACAGAAGAAGGCTTTCCAAAAAATAGACCCTCCATAAAAGAAACTTGCTTTATATCTTTTTTAGGAATATCTAAAAACAGGATTTTGGTGAGTGGTTTATGAGTGGCTAATTCAATATGCATTTTATTTGCCATTGGACTGCAATCAGGACTCAAAACAACTGCAAAAATTCCCAACAACACACATAAAAAAATGAAAACTAAAGCCGAAAATGATAATTTATCTTTTCTAAATTTTTTCCAGGCCAACATATTTAAAGAATTTGCTTTCATCTATTTCTTGTGTATTATTCCTTTCCATTCAAAGGATTTTGTAAATGATAAAATGACAATTAAAACGATATAAAAAGCATAGAATAATTCAAAGGGTAATATCCATTTAAGTAAATCCTTACGTTTAAAAAATGAAAGTACTTGATGTAACATTAAAAAATCAACCATAAATTTTAACGCATAAAAGAATAGGAATAACTGAAAATAAACATCTAAATAAAGATAACCCACAAATAAAAAAACTAATGAAAGATTAGTAAATAACACCAAAAATGAAGCATATAAACTTGCAAAATCCTTGTACCCACTAGTCTTTGCTGTCCATCTTTTTCTTTGATTAATAAAACCTTTAGTAGATTGTACGGCACTGGTCAGTACAATAGCCTTTTCATCTTTAGCAAATACTATAGCATGCCTGTATTTTTCTTTTATACTATGCAAAAGGAAAACATCATCACCACTTGCTGCATCATCATTTTCAAAATTATTCAACTCCAAAAAATCAGCTTTACGATAGGCCATATTAGCTCCATTACAAAAAATTGCATTTTCAACTCCAATAGCTCCAGCTCCACTGCCAATTAAGGAGATAAATTCTAAAGTTTGTAATCCTAAGAAAATACCTTTTTGTTTATGATACGAAACAGGACCAGAAACCAACTTTATATTTTTATTACTAAAGTAAGCTACCATAGTACGTAACCACAGGGGTGAAAAACTACAATCAGCATCTGAAGCTAAAATAATATCTCCTTTAGCCTTTTTCATAGCGAAAACAATAGCACTTTTTTTACCAAACATACCATCTGGCATATTTAAAACTCTCAAGTTTTCAATTTCTGAATTTTCTAATAATTCTAAAGTAGAATCAGTTGAATGATCGTTAACAAGAATAAATTCTAACTTACCAATAGGGTAGTCTTGTCTTTTAAGTTCAGAAAGTAAACGAAGAACCTGTTCTTGTTCATTTCGCAGTGCAATAATAACAGAAACTATAGGCGTGTAATTACTAGCACCATTAGATTTGTTTTTTGTCCAGCCAAACCAATACTTTAGAATAAGTAACAAATACAGAAATAAAATAAACAGTATTATTATTTGCATTATTTTCTAAAGAATTTAAGAGTGAAAATAAAAACAATACCAATAAGAGAAGGAATTAATAAGTTAATTACCCAAAGCACAAATGTAGCCGACAAAATACCGACTGTATTGGTTGAAACTAATCCAAAAAGAAATAGAGCAACAGAACCTCTAACGCCAATTTCAGTAATTGAAATAGTAGGAATTACTGAAACAATAAATAACATAGATGTGATAAGAATAATAGCATCAGTATATAGTATTTGTACTTCAAATAATTGTAAAAGGATAAAAAACTGAGTAGTAAATACAACATATCTTAATACAGAATACGCTAGAACTTTAAATAATTCTTCAAAAGAGTAAAAAGAAAATACTCCATTATATTTTTCAAATTTCTTTAAAAATGAAATATTAGTTAACACATTTGTAAGAACAGAAACATTCAGAAATAATAAAACTAAGATGACATTCAATAAAAAAATAATAAAAGCTAAAAAAGGGTAAGAAAAACTCATTTTATCGAAAAATAGAGAGAAATCTGATAAGTAATCAGGTAGGAACAACAACCCAATAGAACCAAAAACAATGGTTGTTAATAGTTGTGCCATAGAACCAATTACCGTAATAAGTACAGCTTGGATTCTATCTGCTTTCTCTAAGCAGAAAACTCTTCCACCATATTCACCAATCCTATTAGGAGTAAAAGCAGAAACTGTAATTCCTGAAAAGATTGCCCTAAGCGAACGTATAACTGACACATTCTCAATTTTAGCAATTAAGAAACGCCATTTTAAAGCTTCTAAAAACCAATTTAACAACATCATAAAAGAAACTACAATAACAATAATGTAATTATCTTTAAGTTTAGTAATAATATCACCTACACTATATTTTTCAACGCCACTTTTAACATTAAGTTGCTGATACAAAAAGAAAAGGGCCAAAGCCACAATTCCAATTTTTATTATAAAGCCAATCGTTTTTCTGGTTAGCATTGCTTAGTTTTGTTGTACAATTTTAAATACAAAGATAACAATTGCAAACTGATAAAATAATATTAGGAATAGATCCTGGAACAACAATCATGGGATATGGATTAATTCATATTAAAGGAAAAAAAATGAAACTTATCCAAATGGGTGTATTGCATTTATCAAAATTAGGTTCACACGAACTAAAATTAAAAAGAATATTTGAACGCACCCTCCAATTAGTTGATGAATATAAACCTGACGAGTTTGCAGTTGAAGCACCCTTCTTTGGCAAGAATGTTCAATCAATGCTAAAACTAGGTAGAGCTCAGGGGGTTGCAATGTCAGCAGCACTTTACCGGGATGTCCCCATTTTTGAATATGCTCCTAAGAAAATAAAAATGGCAATAACTGGTAGAGGAACAGCTAGCAAAGAACAAGTTGCAGCCATGCTACAGTCTTTACTAAACATTAAAGAAATGCCAAAACACTTAGATGCAACAGACGGTTTGGCCGCAGCCGTTTGTCATTATTTTCAAAGAAATCCCACTAAGGGAGGTAAAAGTTATACGGGCTGGGATGCTTTTTTAAAAGACAACCCGGATAAACAAAAAAAATAGTTATTGTAATGCCTTAATAATCTTTTTAGCAACTAAATCCATTTCCTTTTCAGAGAAGATTAATTTAGGACGTTCAAAATTAATATCTGAAACATTATTCAAAGGTACTAAATGAATATGTGCATGAGGAACTTCAAGGCCAATAACTGCAACTCCAATGCGCTTACAGGTAATCGCCTTATCCATTGCTTTCGCAACCTGCTGTGCAAACTTCCAAAATTCCAGATATTCATCAGAAGTAATATCGAACAAATAATCTATTTCCCTTTTTGGAATAACTAAGACATGTCCTTTTGCTATAGGAAAAATATCTAAAAAAGCTAAAAAATTTTCATTTTCTGCAACAATAAATGAAGGAATTTCACCACTTATTATTTTAGAAAATATACTAGCCACTAAAGTGTTGTAATTTTAATAATTTTGAAATGTATGATACCGTTTGGAACCTCAATATCAGCAATTTCACCTACGGCCTTACCTAGTAAACCTCTCCCTATAGGTGATGTAACCGAAATTTTCTTAGCAGATAAATCTGCTTCAGCTTCCGACACAATAGCATAGGTCATTTCCATATCATTAGCGATGTTTTTAATGGTAACTTTGGTTAATAGATGTACCGTTGAAGTATCCATATCCTCATGGTCTAGAACTCGCGCACTAGCTACGTCATTTTCTAATTTTGCAATTCTCGCTTCCAACAAACCCTGCGCTTCTTTTGCAGCATCATACTCTGCATTTTCAGACAAATCACCTTTATCTCTTGCTTCGGCAATCTGATTAATTATTCTAGGCCGCTCTACCGACTTTAAACTCTGTAATTCAGTTTTTAAGTTATCGTATCCTTCTTGTGACAAATATATTGTACTCATAATTCTTGTGCTTATAAACGCACAAAAAGGAAGTCACCTTCCTTTCTGAACATTATATGTTATGTTTTTATTTTATAAATCAATCCTTGCTCCAATAGTGTGCGAACCTTGGAAAGGATCAGTGTGACGGTAAGAATAATCTAAACCAAAAGTATTAGTATTTCCCATTGGTAATTCAATTGTAAAACCAGCTGAAGGGCCTCTTAGTGCAGTTGTTCTTGATGATGGAGTTCTAATGCCATCTTCATAAGTATAACCTAAACGTACCATAAACATTTCTCTATAAGAATATTCCCCTCCAAGTCTATATTGATCCTTTTGAAAAGAATTAGAAGTAAATGTGCCAGCTCCAGTTAATCTATGTCTTAACACATTAATATCATACGATACACCTATATTTAACAATGCCGGTAATTCTAATTCAGAAGATCTTTGTTCTACAGTCATTTTATAATCATCCTCGTCGCCAGCAAAACCTCTAAATGAAAGACCATCACCAGTAAATGACATTCTCGGTCCTACATTTTTTAATGAAATACCAAATTTCAAATTATCTTTTTCTCCTGTAACATATTGAATACCTGCATCCAACGCAATACCATTAGCCCCAACATTAGATATTTGTTCAGAAATCATTTTAATAGTCATACCACCATAAATACTATTAGAAAATACCTTAGCATAAGAAAGAGCTATATTCATAAATTTTGGAGAATAAGTACCAATTCCTCCATCAGGCAAATCTACTCTAGTAATCTCAATTTCACCAAAATCCATACTCATTATTGATAAGCCAAGCACTCCTGATTCTCCTACTTTTTGAGCGAAACCAAAAGAACTAATAGTACTTACTGAACTATTAGAATCAAACATTTTGTTACCATATTTTAACCATGAAGTTTGTGCGAAAATTAATTCCGTTTTATTAGTAAATGCTAAACCAGCAACATTAGAATATATTCCTTCTATTCCTCTAACTCCTGCAATATTTGCCCCTGCCCAACCAGAGCTTCTTGCAAAAGGGTTGATTAATAATTGAGAAGCACCAGCCTGTCCCGCCCTTTGCTCATTACCAGCAAAACTCTCTTGAAATGGAAATATCACTATAGCAATAAAAACTATTGCTTTTATCCAGTTATTAATTTGTTTCATATCTATACTATTTATTATCGTCAATATTTATATTAAAATGTATCCAGGTCAATTGGACGCAAAGCACCAAACCATTTAATTATTTTCTCGCCTATACCAGGAGCATTTACATGAATAATGTAAAGTCCACTAGCAATTGGAATTCCATAATCATTTTTCAAATCCCAATCTACTGAAGTTACAGAGTCATCCTTTTTAATCGTACGCACTAAAGTACCACTTACAGAAAAAATAGAAATTGTTGCTCGTTGTGGTAAATTAGTAATCTTTACTCTATTGTCTAACTGATTTGTCTCATAAGATGAATTACCGTAGTAAGGATTAGGAACAGCATTAATCAATTCCATTGCTTCTTTAGCCACATTTATATCTCCTGTTACAGAAACAATATTATCAGTATTGAAGCCGTAAGTAGGATTAAATGAATTAATTGCACTTGCCTCAATAACTCGAGCTTTAGCACTAGTACTAGCAGAAATTAGAGCTGTTGTTGCTACAAAACTTTCACCAATTTCATATGTATTTCCTGCATGATTGACGGACTTACCACCCCATGTAGTTGATGAATTCTGATAAGCTACAACATAAGTTGAATCTATCACCAGCACTGCACTTTTATCTAATATCTTATCAAAAGCTACTGTTTCATATTGTCTATATGGCTTAGAAACTCTAAGCTTGATTGTAGCATCATTTTTTTGTTTTCCAGGATCAGTTTTTAATGTTCTACCAGGTGAAAGTAATGGAATACCACACCAAGAAACATTCTGAAATACTCTCCATTTTCCAACACCAGCATCATTAAGTAATTTTGCGTGAATCCAAGTACCTTCATCATAATTAGGAGATTGATCAACATCAATATAATCACCATTAATATAATCTTCTGTTCCCTTCACCCAAGAATTTCCGTTAACAACATAAACAAAATGTTTCCCCCCAAGCAAATAATTTCCATTGCTAAATTGCTCTCCAACTGGAGCAGTTGGATCAAACTGAGGAAGTGCGTCAGTTGCAATTGAAGATGTTGGATTCCAGATCATATCTGACCCATTATCTGATGTTAGCCATGAATCTTCAGCAAAAATAATATTCAATCTTTCACCTGTTTCAACATCAATAGCATAACCAGGGAACCAACCCATACCTAAAGTACCACTAGAATCAGGCTGCCCATTTTTACCAACTGAAGGAGATTTTCTTAGCCCCATCTTTTCCTGCTGACCACTAGAAAGTGTTGCGTCATCCTGAGCCTCAACTACGCATGCTCTTGTCCATTTGCTTGTATCGTTAGTAAATACTATATCGACAGAATTCAAATTAATCAGTTTAGATTGATTTGTTACAGAATTACTCAAGCCAGGTCCGTCATTAAAATAAGACACAAAACGATAAGGAGCCCAAGTACCTCCACTGGTTTCAATATCAAAAAATGTATAACTAATTTTATTTGTCTGAATTACTGCTCCTTCAAAAGATCCGTTAGGATCATCATTTAGATTATAATCGTTAAAAACTGATGCGTCATCATTGGTATAAGAACCAGCTCTAATCCAGTTTAATCCCCAAGCAAAAGATGAGCCATCATCATCTCTATCAGCTAAACCTGTTAACCATCTATCGTTTGCATTTTCAAACTCTATAGAACTAGAAATTAAACCATTGTTTGATATATTGTCAGGATCTTCGCCTGGATTACTAACTTGTTTTACTTTAATATTTAAACCTAAGCTATTAATGTAAATTTCTGTTCCAACTAAAATATCCTCATTAGCTGAAGCTATAACATTTCCTGTTTCTTCGTTAGTTAAGGTCCATTTTGCATAAGAAGTAATCAACCCAACATTAGTTACAACTGGCTCCATCAACTTTAACATAAATGCTCCTTTAGGGATTTTAACAGGGTCAACAACTGAAATCTCAATCGGCCCTTCACCAGCTTCATATGTTAAATTCATAGCTCTATGATCAGAACTTTCAAGAATAGTCTTAATTGTTGCTTGAGTAAGTTCTAAAGGATTCCCTCCATTTCCTCTTCCTTCTAGTCTTGTGATTTGCACTCCATCACCATAAGAAGCCTCTAAGGTTGTCCCTCCTGCATCAGGAGAAGTAAAGTGAGGTATGCCTGAATAAACTTGAATATTTCTTCTTCCGGAAATATATGGTTGATTTCTACCATCATAATCAGGTGCACTTACATCATAAGGGCTTGCGTTTTCCTCTGCTCTATTATACCCATATGATAATGACATAAAGTAATAAGTTTTATGATTTACTAAGCGTGTATTTCCTAAGGCAAATTTATCTTCTGTAATTTGGAAAGAGTACTGAACCCCCTGATCAACAGAACCAACAACTCCCTCACTTAATATTGAAGCAACTTCCTCAATTGGAGTATATACTCCCAAAATTGGATCAAGATATTGATTAACAATTCCTGAAACAGTATCATTAATATCACTTCTGAAAACTAACCTTGCTCTATCCAAATCATCCAAATCAGTAACTGATACTGTAGCACTTTTCAATTGATAAACTAAATATCCTTGAAACTTGTAATCAGGAAAGCTAGCAATATTAGATGGCTTTGTGATATAAGGATCTTTCTCAGAATAAGATTCATTTTGATTATTTGAATTATCTCCATTAGATAAAGTAAAAATCAGTTCTTTATCTAACTCTCTAACTGTTAAATCAGGTGCATCTGGTCCGTTAAGGATATTAAAGTTATTATCAAATAAAGCTTGTGCCTCTCTGTCATAGATTTTTAAAAGCTGAATAGATGCTGTTTGACCTCCTGATTTTGCTCTTGCCCAAACAACGCCAGTTGTAATATTATTTACTGCACCGGGCTGTAAAGTAAAAGGTCCTGCTGATTGTAAGAATCTTCTGTCAGCTGGAACATTTCCTGCAGTTTGCTCTGTCCATTCCTGACCAACAAATTGATCATCTGAAGTTCCAGGAAACATAAAATTACATTCATCAGTTGTTGAACCTGCACCTGCACCATGACCATCTCCTCCAAAAGTCATAGGTACATTATCTCTCCATATTCCTCTTAAATAATTATAGAAATCTGTTCCTCCACTTGGATTTCCTTGTACAGTTCCATCATTATTGTAATATACGAATTTAGACATAATAATTTGTTCTTCGTCCTCATCAATGGTTCCATCTCTATCATTATCAATTCCATCATTTGGATCAGCTAAAGGTCCTTGAAAAAAATCTACACCAATTGCTGGTGGATTAAAACCATAACCTTGAGCACCTTCATCTTCAGCATCTCCATTGTAACAAAAACCTAATCCTAAATTAACATCACAACCTACATAATCGTCAAGATAATAACCTAAATCAGCATCTACCCACTGTCCAAAATAAGTGTCATTTAGTGGCAGTGTAGAGCGATTAATAATTTTGTAATTATAAAAGGTCATATCATTCACTTCATTATCAGATGTAAAACCAAAGGCCTGTGCATGAATTTCTAAACCTAACGCATCAGCCTGAGTTTCAGAATGTATATTTCCTTTATCGTTAAACACCCACCACAATGTTTGATCACCAAATAAAGCAGCTGCATCGTTATTACCAGTTACATTATAATCGGGATAATCACCACTGTATGGCTCGTATATACCATTACCATTAACATCATAAAAAGGAGCTAGATACTCATCTTGTCCTAAAGACTGATCTCCATGAGCTGGCCAATCTAAAATTGATGCAGGAATCACATAAGTAGGGTCAGTATCAAATCGAGCATTATATTCCTCAACTATTGAACGATCAATTTTGAAGTGTTTATCCCATTTAGCACATTCATCAGCTGGGATAGTTGCATTATCAATATTCAAAGGGCCTGCCCAGAAATCATTTCCACTCTGACGATAAGTCATGGCCGCAACCTTTAATTGACCACCAGCATCAACTCCACCAATCCACAAAGCTCCTGCAAATAAAGAATGTTTATTACCTCCTTTTGGAATTTCATATTGAGGATCAGATAAATTCCACCACATATCACCTCCGCCCATAATTGTGGTTCTCACATTATTAACATCTAAATCAGTTTGTGAGTTAGAAGGATCACAACCTGCGGCAATTTTTGTGTTAATAACGGAAGATATATTTTGATTAACATTCTCTTTTGCTGCTGCTACTATAGTAAATAGAGCTAAGCAAAGCGTTGCTACTTTTTTTATTGAATTATTCATAAATGCTATGTTTTTCAGTCTCATTTTCATTATCTAATTAAAGTTTCAAACTAATACCTGCCCTCAACATTCTTGGAAGACTATAGTTAGATGGATTGTTAACCGCTAAAGAGTATAAATATCTAAAAGCTTCTGCATCATTTTTTGCATCAATTGCATTTTGTGCTGCTGATGAAGTTAAATATCCATCATCTTCAGGATTACCTGTTGCTCTGTAAACACTAATTATATTTCTAGCATCTAATAAGTTTTGTACCTGAACATATACATTTAAGTTAGAGCTCTTTCTATCGTTCCATTTAATTTCAAATGATTTATTTACTTTAAGATTCATTCTGAATTGCCAAGGTAAACGTGAACCATTGAGATTACCTGCTAATGTCGAACGATCATTAATCCCATCAGCCGCTTCCTGAGTAATATTAGATTGACGAGAATAAGGTGTTCCGGAACCAGCAGAAAACATAAGATTTGCTCCAGCATTTTGGAAAACATTAGCCCCAAACCAAACTGGTCCATCATAATCCTTACCGTCACCATAATGATAATCAACTGATGCTGAAAGAGCATGTCTTTGGTCGTAAGATAAAGGAATAGTAGTACGTAGATTTGGTTGTCCTGTACTAACTAAACTAGCTCCTGAAGTAGCAGATGATCCAGTACCATCAGCAAATTGTAAAGTATAATTAGCAGTAAGCTGTATATTATTTGTTCTTCTTAAGTCGTAATTAACCGACATCCCTTTAACGGTACCAAAATCTATATTGCCATAAGTATAATACTGTGCAGGATAAGCCGATAAAGTATTTGTTATTTGAATCATATCTCTTAACTCCTTATAAAATGCAGAGATTTTAAGAGCTGACTTTAATGATAAGGTTTTAGCAAATCCTAATTCATAATCAACTGTTTTTTCAGGTTTTAAGTTAGGATTATTTAAAGTAGCTCCAACTCTATCTGCCATAAATAAATAATCAACTGGTTCTAATCTGTTTCCCGTAGGAGGCCTTTGTGTTAGCACGTCATAATGTGCAAAAAACTGTGCTTCATCCGAAATAGGAAAAGAGAAAGCAATTCGAGGCATAAATACAGTTTCTGGAGTATAATCTTCAAAAGCATCCATTTTAATATCGCCATTTTTTGCATCATCTGGATTTATCAAGTAAGGAGCAATTTTACCTCCTGCAGCCTCAGCTAATAAAGTAGGATCTGAAATAACGAGTCCATCAGAATTATACCAAACATCTCCGTCACGATAACCTACAACAGCTGAAGGATTCTCAATATCATCAACATAAACAATGTAATCATCACCAATTGTCGAAGGTGCAGAGTTTGAGTTTAATAAATTAACATCAGCACCAGCTGTATATGCACTGTAAAGTAAATATCTATCCTTCAATACTTTTTGATTAGCATCAAAACGATCAACTCTTAATCCTACATTAAAAATTAAATCTTCCACCGCAAATTTATCTTGTATATATCCAGCTTGATAGATTGGATTATAAGCTGCAATATTTCTTGTATATTGTCCATTATCATCCTTGTAAGTAAAGAAATCCTTTAATGTATTACGTGATTCATTTTTATTTCCATAAATATCAAAACCATAGTAATAGACCAATGAAGAACCATTGTTTAATAACTCGTCTTGACTCAACATATCTAAACTAAATGCATCAGGAGCATATGAGTCAATATCAATAAATTCTAATTGGCCAAGTTTATGATATTCTCTAAAGTTGGCATCAAAAGTTGATTGCTCACTTGCAATAAACAAACGATCATAATTTATAGTATCTTGGTAAATTCCATTTGCATCAAATACAGGATAAGGATTAGACAAATCTCTTTCTAAAATATGCTTATTAGCTTGCTGACGCATTAACCCCCACAGCCCCATTGGCCCTATACCCCAATAGTAATCTTTTCTTTGCTCAAATTCAAAACCAAAAGAAAGTTCGTGTGACTTAATATCAGCCGACCCTGAAGCTTTAAAAGTAGTTTGTGTATTCTCTTGTTTTGCAGAACCGTTATACATAGAGCCATGATTTCCAAATAGAGAATATACATCTGAAGGTAATTGACCATTCAACAAACCCTTTCCTTGTAAATCTGCTGCTGTTCGTAACTGCCCATCAGCACCATAACCACCTATGTAAGAAGACATGCTATATTGTGAAAACATATTAATATACGCATTAGTATAATTCTCTAAGGATGTATTAATTCCACCTGCAGTATATTCAAAAAGTGTATCTGTCCAACCATTTAACGTTCTACCTGAATAAATGATACCACTTGAAGAATCAATAGCTGATCCAAAATTATATATGGGAGCTTTACTAGTGACAAATTGACCAATATATCCATAATTAAATAACTCATCTTGATGATCAGCATCGACATAAGTATATTTATTATTCGTATAATTCCCTTGAATGGTAAAGAAAGCATTTTTAATAGTTGCTGCTGATTCATCCTCATTGTCTTCAGCAGAGCCAAATTTTTGCACCAACTTCCCAAACACACGATAAGTATGTTGAGTAGACTGACGGTTATTATCCCAAGAGAACATTGAACGATAAGAGGAGAAATCTCTGCTTTCACGAGCATAATATGAGCCCCCTAAAGAAAGAAACGTATTCTTACTAGGCTTAATATCCAATTTTCCGGAAATATTAAATCTTTTTTCGTTAGCATTTAATTTAGCTTGAACATTCTCAAAATCATCTTCATTTAAAAATTCTGAATTACTTAGAAATCCAGCTGAAGCATTAGGTGCGATTTGAAATGGATTAGCTTGTAAATCCGCTAAAACATCATCTTTTACTTTCCACCTTCCAATTGCTGAAGGGTCAGTATCATCAACACTTCTAAATTCACCTGCTAAGAAATACCCAATTACTGAAGAGCCTTTAGATCCATCAGCATTCCTTTTTTTCAAAATAGGACCAGAAAGAGAAAAGCCTAATAAATTGTAATTATAACTATCGAATAATGAAGAGGACTCAAACTCAATACCTCCAAACAATTTGTTAGAAGGTCCTTTTGTAGTTATCGAAATAATCCCTCCAGTAGCATCACCATATTGAGCAGGAACACCACCTGTAATTACAGTGATTTGCTCAATACCTGATGTAGGAACTCCCATACTCCCCCTTACCTTAATACCGTCAACATAATATTCAGTTGCATCTGAACGAGAACCCCTTACGTTAACACCATCTCCCTCATCTCTTTGATAGATACCAGCAGTACTTGCAGCTACTGATGCAATATTTCTTGTAGGTAAAGCAACAATCTCTTCTGCTGTTTTTGTTTCCCCTGAAAGATTGTCCTGATCTAAAAGTGGTTTTTTATAAGCAATAACTTTTACTTCGCCTATAGCTACACCTTGTTGAAGTTTCACATCCTGAAACGTAATCTTATTTGACGAAACAATAACTCCAGTAACCTCTATAGTACCATAACCAACAAATGTTGCTTTAATGGTGTAAGTACCTGGCTCAACAGGTTTAATTGTATAGTTCCCATCAAAATCAGTTGTTGTCCCACCTGATTGATTTCCATTTTTTTCAATAACAATATTTGCAAAAGGAATTGACTCCCCGCTCATTGCATCAGTTATAACCCCTTTCAAGGTTCCACTTTGGGCCATAGCAAGAGATGAAGTAAGTACTAAAGTTGCTATTAAATAAATTTTTCTCAACATGATATAATGTTTCGTTTAAATATAAATTCTGTTTTTAAAGGCCGTAAAGATAACAAATAATTTTACACATCAATAATGGAATAATCCATTTCTTTTTCATAAAATTGCACACATGAAATTAGCATTCTACATTCTTGGCGCACTATTTTTTTTCTCAAATTGCAATTCAAATGAAGATTATATACAAGACGTTTATGTAAATATTAACATAGATTTGAATTTGCCAGAATATAGCGATTTGCAAGCTTCTGGCAGTTCCATTTTTATTGAAGGAGGAGTTGAGGGGGTAATCATTTACCATGGTGTAGGAAATGACTACAAAGTGTATGATAGAAATTGTAGCTACGAACCATCACTACCTTGCTCTAAAATTGACTCTATAGATTCCGGAATTGCTTATTGCGGCTGCTGTACCTCTGCTTTTTTATTGAGCAATGATGCTAATGTAATTAACGCCCCAGCATTACTTCCATTAAAAGCTTACAATTGGAGTTTAGGCAATAACAATATTCTAAGAATATTTAATTAACCCCTATCTTTAACATCTTTTCTCTGATTTTTTGCTCATTATATGAAACATATGAAGAGTTTAAACCAAATAATACTCTTTTCATGATATAAAGCAATTTAAAAAGCAATTTTACACTTTTTAAATAACATTCATAAAATCATTGTAAAAGTTGGGTGAAAGCTAAATTTATTTTTTAAAATAAAAAAAGCCCAATTTCTCGGGCTTTTTATAATATTATTTATCAAATACTAATATCTATAGTATTCTGGCTTGTATGGACCTTCAACTGTTACTCCAATATATTCCGCTTGGTCAGTACGTAGAGTTTCTAACTCTACTCCAATTTTAGCCAAATGCAATCTAGCTACCTTCTCATCCAAGTGCTTAGGTAACATATATACTTCATTTTTGTATGCATCTGTATTATTCCATAATTCTAATTGTGCTAGTACTTGGTTAGTAAATGAATTAGACATTACAAAAGAAGGATGTCCTGTACCACAACCTAAATTAACCAATCTACCTTCAGCTAATAAAATGATATCTTTTCCGTCAATAGTGTACATGTCAACTTGAGGTTTTACAGTATCCTTAGTATGCCCCCAATTATCATTTAACCAAGTTACATCAATTTCATTATCGAAATGACCAATATTACAAACAATTGTTTTGTCTTTCATCCCCTGAAAATGACGAGATTGGATAATATCTTTATTTCCTGTCGTTGTTACAATGATATCTGCATTCTTACACACATCATCCATTCTTTTTACTGCAAAACCATCCATCGCGGCCTGTAAAGCACAAATTGGATCAATTTCTGTAACAATAACCCTAGCACCAGCACCTCTAAGAGAAGCTGCAGAACCCTTACCAACATCACCATAACCGGCTACAACTGCAACTTTACCCGCCATCATAACGTCAGTTGCTCTTCTAATCGCATCAACCAGGGACTCTTTACATCCGTACTTATTATCAAATTTTGATTTAGTAACTGAATCGTTAATATTTATAGCAGGAACAAAAAGGGTGCCTTTTTCCATTCTCTCGTACAATCTATGAACTCCAGTAGTAGTTTCTTCCGAAAGCCCTTTGATATCAGCTATCATTTCTGGAAATCTATCAAAAACCATATTGGTTAAATCACCACCATCATCCAAAATCATATTCAAAGACTTACCATCTTTAAAAGCAGTGAGTGTTTGCAAGATACACCAATCAAATTCTTCTTCATTTAATCCTTTCCATGCAAAAACAGGCACTCCTGTAGCGGCTATTGCAGCTGCAGCCTGATCCTGAGTTGAAAATATATTACAAGATGACCATGTGACCTCAGCGCCCAAATGAACTAAAGTTTCTATTAAAACAGCCGTTTGAATTGTCATGTGTAAACAGCCCGCAATTCTTGCTCCTGATAATGGTTTACTATCACCAAACTCCTCTCTAATGGATATTAATCCTGGCATTTCAGCCTCTGCCAAATTGATTTCTTTTCTTCCCCATTCTGCTAATGAGATATCTTTTACTTTATAATTCATATTTTCCGTTTTTTTAGGATTGCAAAGATAATCATAATTATTATATTTGCAGTCAGCAAATCAATCTTATGCCAATAATTCATAAAATAGAGGAGAAGGAAATCACTATATTGGTGTGGGAAATTACAGAAACACTAGAAGAATTACAGGTCTTATTGGGAGGATTAAATATTAGCAATCACACGTCTGAAAAAAGGAAAAAAGAACAATTGACAACTCGATTGTTAGTTAAAGAAATTTTACCAAATAAAAGAATAATTTACAATAAATTTGGGGCCCCTGAATTAGACAATGGTCAACATATCTCTATTTCTCATTCCGCAGGTTTAGTTGCCGTTATAATTAGTCATGAAAAAACAGGATTAGACATTGAAAAAATATCAGAAAAAACCTTACTTTTAGCTTCAAAATTTGTTTCAGAAAAAAACTTAATTAATCTAGACAAAGAAAAATCAACTTTAATATGGTGTTTAAAAGAAGCTATCTACAAATGGGAGCAAAAAGGAGGAGTTGATTTTATAAAGGATATCATTATCACAGAATTCACCCACAAAGAACATGGTAAAGTGATAGCATTTTTAAAAAATAAAAAATTAAACTTAAACTATCAGAAAATAAATGATCACTATTTAGTGTATATTTGCAACTAAAATAGACAATAAATATTAGCTAGAGTTTTTCTCCTAACTACTTCAGTAATAAAATCCAAATCAATGAATATCTACAATCAAATTCTAGCAAATAAAAAAGAAGGAAAGAAATTATTCGCACTACTTGTTGATCCTGACAAACAAAATGAATCAGAATTAATTATAATTATTGAAAAAGCAAAACAAGCAAAAACAGATTACTTTTTTGTTGGAGGCTCATTACTTACTAATGACAGTTTAGATTCCTGCATAACTACATTAAAAGAAAATTCTGATATTCCTGTAGTACTTTTTCCGGGAAACGCAATGCAAGTAAACAATAAAGCTGATGGAATACTATTTCTTTCTTTAATTTCAGGCAGAAATGCTGAGATGCTTATAGGCAGACAAGTGATCACAGCACCAATTTTAAAAAAATCCTCTTTAGAAGTTCTACCTACGGGCTACATGCTCATTGATAGTGGAAAACCAACTACCGTTTCCTACATGAGTAATACTACTCCAATACCTGCAGAAAAGAATGCAGTAGCAGCTTGCACTGCAATGGCAGGTGAAATGTTAGGACTAAAACTTATTTTCATGGACGGGGGAAGTGGAGCGCAAAACCCCATTTCAGAAGCAATGATTACTACAGTTAGCAAATCTGTTGATACCCCTTTAATTATTGGTGGCGGAATAAGCAGTGGTAAAAAAGCAGCAGCCAATTGTAAGGCTGGAGCCGATATTATTGTTGTTGGAAACGCTATTGAAAAAAATCAAAAGCTGATTATTGAAATTGCTAATGCAGTACATAATTGCTAATGGTTTGTTCAGTGGAAATATCAATGTACCCTTTAAAAGAAGACTTTAAACCTTCAATTATTACTTTCATTAAGAATTTAAGAAAATATTCTTTTTTAAAAGTAGATACAAACGGGATGAGTACCCAAGTATTTGGAGAATTTAAAAGAGTAATGAATGCTATAAACACTGAAATGGAAAACACTTATCTAAACGAAAATTCAGTAGTCTTTAACTTAAAAGTAATCAATTCATACTTAAAAGAAAAACCAAATTTTTAAATTAAGTGGAAGATATTTTACAAATCATTTCACAGCTTAATTTTAATTGGAGCCTAATTGAAAGTACTGCAGTATTTTTTAGTGTCCTTTATGTAATACTTGCTATAAAAGAAAATGTTTGGTGCTGGGGGGCAGCTGCAATAAGCGTTATTCTTTACATTTACATTTGCTACACTGCACAACTATACCCAGAAACAGGTTTGCAATTCTTCTATCTACTTATGGCAATTTACGGCTATTATCATTGGAATAAGAATGACAGTAGCTTAAAGATACAGCAATGGACAATAACTAAGCATTTGTTCATTTTGTTATTAGGGGCTTTACTTACTTTTTTAATGGGTTTCTACTTCAGTATTTACACAAATGCAGCTATGCCTTTAGTAGATTCGTTTACTACTGTATTTTCGGTTTTTGCCACTTACATGGTTACAAAAAAAGTAATAGAGAATTGGCTATACTGGATAGTGATTGATGCAGTATCCGTTTATCTATATTTCAGTAGAGACTTACATCTTACCTCTTTACTCTTTTTAGTATATACTATCATTGCTATTTTTGGATACTTCGCATGGATAAAACGTAACAATGAACTCACATAAAATTATTATAACAGGACCTGAAAGTAGTGGTAAGACTACTTTATGTCAACAGCTATCTAATCATTTCAACATTCCATTTACACAAGAGTTTGCCCGATTATATATTGATTCTTTAGATAGAGATTACATCATAAATGATTTACTATCCATTGCAAAACAACAGCTGAAATCTGAGTTTAAGTCACAATTGTTAGACACAGATTTAATCACAATTAAAATTTGGAGCGAGTACAAATACGGAAGATGTGATAAGTGGATTTTAGATGAAATTGAAAAACAAAAATCTGAAAAGCGTTTTTATATTTTATGCAGTCCTGACATTCCATGGCAGACAGATAATCAAAGAGAAAGCCCAAATGATAGAAAAAAACTTTTTGAAGTCTATAAAAAGGAATTAGAGAATTTAAAACACAAATATTTTATTTTGAATGGAGAAAATAGACTAGAGAAAATAATTAAAAAAATAGATTTATAATTCTAAGTACGTTAATCCTAAATCCTTCTCTATTTGTAATGTTATTTTTTGATTGTACAGCACTTCTAATTCTTAATTAAACCAATATTTCTTGCCAATATTATCTTCTAAATAATAGATCAATAAAAATATCCTAACTAAAAACTAAAATTTATAAACAATTTTATACTTTTGACCTATCTTAAAAGGGGTGCTGAAAGGCTGAGATTACACCCATTGAACCTGATCTGGTAATTCAGAATAGGAAAATGAGTTTTCATTAAATAAACATGCGTTAACCCTATTATGCGTGTAATGTTAACTAAACAATTAAAAAAATGTTTAACAAAAAAAACTGCATGACTGCACTGCTTGCTTTACCATTTATTGGTTTTGCTCAACAGTCCACTGACACCATTAGACTAAAAAAGATGTTAAATGAAGTAAATGTAAATGCGATAAGAGCTGGAGAAAAAACACCAGTAGCATTCACAAATATTAGTGAACAAGAAATTGAAAAAGGAAACCTAGGGCAAGATTTACCTTACTTAATTTCATTAACTCCTTCAGTGGTCACCATGTCTGACGCGGGAGCAGGAATAGGATATACAGGTTTCCGTATAAGAGGTACTGATCCAACACGAATTAACGTAACAGTAAACGGAATTCCTTTAAACGATTCTGAAAGCCAGGGAGTATGGTGGGTAAATATGCCTGATTTCTCATCGTCTATTGAAGATATTCAAATTCAAAGAGGTGTTGGGACTTCAACTAATGGAGGTTCTGCTTTTGGAGCATCGGTTAACTTAAAAACTGATGGATTAAATAAGGAAGCTTATGCAACTACTAATAATTCTGTTGGAAGCTTTGCCACTCTAAAAAACAATATTGAATTTGGCACAGGATTATTAAATGGGAATTTTGCTTTTGATGGTCGTTTATCTAAAATATCATCTGATGGATATATTGATAGAGCAACTTCTGACTTAAAATCATTATACTTACAAGGAACCTACTTTGGAGAAAAATCTGTTCTTAAGGGAATTGTGTTTACAGGCCAAGAACTCACTTATCAAGCTTGGAATGGTGTACCCTTAAATTACCTAGACACTAATAGGACATATAATGGCTATACTTATGAAAATGAGGTGGATAATTACGAGCAAACACATTATCAGCTACATTATAGTAAACAATTAAGTGATGTCACTAACTTTAATATTGCAGGACATTATACTCATGGTGAAGGTTACTACGAACAAGAAAAACTTAACCAATCTCTTGATGCATATGGCTTACAGAATATTATTATTGGAAATGACACGATTACTAAAACCAATCTTATTAGAAGAAAATGGTTAAACAACGACTTTGGAGGATTTACATATTCTCTTAATCACAAAATGGGAGATCTAGATCTAACTTTTGGAGGAGCAAATTCTATTTATTCTGGTCAGCATTATGGAAATGTAATCTGGGCTCAGTACTCAAGTAATTCTAGTTATAATCATCAATACTATTGGAATAAAGCTGAAAAATCAGACAATAATTTTTTTGCTAAAGCAAACTACAAATACAGTGAGTCTACTCAAATTTATATTGATTTACAAAGAAGAAGAATTAATTATGTTTTTGAAGGGCTAGATGCTAATGGGAATTCGGCTGAACAAGAAGTGAATCTTCAATTCTTTAATCCTAAATTTGGCTTTCATCATACTTTAAATGAAAGTCAAATCCTTTATGCTTCATTTGGCGTAGCAAACAAAGAGCCAAACAGAAATGACTACACTGAAAGCACTCCAGATTCTAGACCAATTCACGAAACACTTTATGATACAGAAATAGGATATAAGCAGGTGGGAAAGAAAATGACTTTTGGAGCTAATCTTTATTTTATGAATTATGAAAATCAATTAGTTATGACTGGTAAAATGAATGATGTTGGAGGAAGAACACATGTAAATATTTCTGAATCATTCCGTAAAGGAATTGAAATTGAAGGAACTTATAGTTTAACAACTAAATTAACTTGGGCAGCCAATATAACTTTAAGTGAAAATAAAATTGAAACTCCATTTATTGAGGATGTTGACAACTGGGACACTTGGGGGGTCGATGAAGTTACTCATGAAAATACAGACTTATCCTTTTCCCCTAACGTCATTTGGACCTCACAGTTGAACTACCAGCTTGACAAAAATATAAGTATTGATTTTATAAGCAAATATGTTGGTGAGCAGTTTATCGACAATACATCATCAAAAGATAGAATGTTAAACGACTACTTAGTGAATCATTTGAGATTAACATATGATTGGGAAAGCAAGATTTTCAAAACTGCAAAATTGAGTTTACTTGTAAACAACCTACTTAACAATGAGTATGTAAATAATGCATGGGTATATCGATTCACTTCTGATAGTTGGGATCCAAGAGAAAGCGACCATTATGTAAATACCGATAGTGAAAAAGGATACAATATGGCAGGATATTTTCCTCAAGCGTCAAGAAATTACCTTTTAGGGCTTACATTAGGATTTTAAAAAGCTTCCCAAAAATTAAATATTCAATTAAAAGCCCGCTAATTAGGTGGGCTTTTTTGTTACTTTTGTAAATAAATAAATTTTCATGGAATACAATACTGAACGAGAACACCTTATCATTCCTGAGTACGGAAGACATGTGCAAACAATGATAAACCATGCAGCTGCAATAACTGATAAAGTTGAACAACAAAAATGTGTAGATGCTATCATTGCTTTTATGGGGCAAATGAATCCACATTTACGTGATGTAAAGGAATTCACACACAAACTCTGGGACCAACTACATATAATGTCGGATTTCAAATTAGAGATTGAATCTCCTTATAAAAAACCAGCAATTGAAAAACTAGCAGAACGGCCTGAAAAAATGATCTATCCTGGTAATAAAATCAAATTCTCTTACTACGGAAATACAGTTCAAACCATGATTGACTCAGCTATAAAAATGGAAGGAGATGAAAAGGAGATACTATCAGGTATGATTGCAAACCAAATGAAGAAATCTTATATCCTTTTTAACGAAAGCTCAGTGGACAACAATATGATTCGCTTACATCTTAAGCAAATGTCAAATAACCAACTTACTTTAGCTAGTGACTTTGAGTTTATCCGTTCAGCATCTGTAAGGCAGGGTGGTGGAAAGAGTACAATTAAAAAGACTAATAGCAAAAAGAAAAATTATAAAAAGAACTACAAACAATAAAACTAGATGGCTACATTTAAGGTAAAAGGAGGAATTAAACTTAAAGGTGATTTACACCCTCAAGGGGCAAAAAATGAGGCATTACAAGTATTATGTGCTGTACTGTTAACTCCTAATGAAGTAATCATGGAAAATGTACCCGACATCCGTGATGTAAATATTCTGATTGACCTTTTACGTGATTTAAATGTTAATGTAAAAAAAATAAACGAATCAACTTATAGTTTTAAGGCAGACAAGGTTAATATCGACTATCTTTCTTCAGAAGACTATAAAGTAAAAAGTAGTCGAATTAGAGGCTCAATTATGATAGTAGGTCCCTTGCTAGCTAGATATGGAAAAGGATATATCCCAAGGCCTGGAGGAGATAAAATAGGTAGAAGAAGATTAGACACGCACTTCATAGGTTTTGAAAACCTCGGAGCTAATTTTGTATATGATAGCAAAGAAGAATTTTATAGAGTCACTGCTGACCAATTAAAAGGAACAGATATGCTTCTTGATGAAGCATCAGTAACAGGAACAGCAAATATTGTAATGACAGCCGTTATGGCGAAGGGAAAAACAAGTATTTATAATGCAGCTTGTGAACCTTACTTACAGCAACTCTGTAAGATGCTAAATTCTATGGGGGCTAAAATTACTGGAGTTGGATCTAATTTATTGCACATTGAAGGAGTTAAAAACTTAATAGGCTGTACACATAGGATCCTGCCTGACATGATTGAAATCGGCTCTTTTATTGGCTTGGCAGCAATCACAAAATCAGAGATTACTATCAAAAATGTATGTTATGATGAGTTAGGATTAATCCCGTCTGTTTTTAGTAAACTAGGTATAAAAATGGAGCGTAAAGGAGATGACATTTACATTCCAGCTCAGGAAAGTTATGAAATACAATCTTTTATTGACGGTTCAATTTTAACCATTTCGGATGCGCCTTGGCCAGGATTTACTCCTGATTTATTAAGTATTATTCTGGTCGTTGCTTCTCAAGCCAAGGGAACTGTTCTTGTACATCAAAAAATGTTTGAATCACGCCTTTTCTTTGTAGACAAACTAATTGACATGGGGGCACAAATTATTTTATGTGACCCACATAGGGCTACAGTAATTGGACTCAATCATCATTTTCAGTTTAAGCCAACAACTATGACTTCACCTGATATTCGTGCAGGAGTTTCACTTTTACTAGCCGCTCTTGCTGCTGGTGGAGAAAGTACTATACACAATGTAGAGCAGATTGATAGAGGATACCAAAATATTGACACAAGATTAAATGCCATTGGCGCACAAATAACAAGAATAAACTAAACATGCAAAAAATACTTTCAGTTCTAATACTAAGCTTGGCAATCAACCTTACTACAGCACAAGAAATAGGACTAAAAATTGGAGATATTGCTCCTGAGCTAGCGTACAATAACCCTAAAGGAAATAAACTAAAGCTATCACAGCTAAAAGGAAAATTGGTGTTAATTGATTTTTGGGCTTCTTGGTGCACTCCATGTCGTAGGGAAAATCCAAACTTAGTGGACGCTTACAGAAAATATACTAAAGGAAAATTCAAAAACGGAAATGGATTTGAGATTTTTAGTTTATCTCTTGATAAGAGTAACAGTGCTTGGGTAAAAGCAATTAACAAAGATCAACTTTTTTGGGAATACCATGTTTCTGATTTAGGAGGCTGGCAATCAGAAGGGTCAAATAAATATGGTATTCGCAGCATACCAAGCAACGTGCTTATTAACGGAAAAGGAATCATTATTGCACGCGATTTAAAAGGTCCTGCACTCAACCGCTTTTTAGAAGGTCAAAAAAATAACTGACAAAATGTCTTTTCTTACGCTTTGGCAAAATACTTGCATTATATAATAGTGTAAAAAAAAATACTCAATGAGCAAAAAAAAACAAACACAGCAAGAAGTCACTGAAGAAATAAAACAAACTGAAACAGTGAAATCAGAAGAAAAAACTACTTCTATAGAAGAAGAAGCAAAAGAAGATTTAAAGGAAGAGATAAAAAAAGAACTTACTTTGGAAGAGCAGTTAGCAGCAGAAAAAGATAAGAATTTACGTCTATTTGCAGAGTTTGAAAACTTCAGAAGAAGAAATGCTAAAGAAAGAATGGAATTATTTAGCACTGCCAACAAGGACATTATGACCATTTTACTGCCAATTCTGGACAATTTTGAGCGCTCCATAAAAGCCAATAATTATTCCGAAGAAGATGGGCCAGTACTTATCTACAAACAATTAAAAGCTGAGTTGGATAAAAAAGGGTTAAAAGAAATTGAAGACCCGAATGGCAAAGTGTTAGATACCGATTTTCATGAAGCAATAACCAACATCCCTGCACCATCAGAAGATATGAAGGGGAAAATTATTGATACAATTGAAAAAGGATATTTACTAGGTAGTAAAATATTACGTTATGCAAAAGTAGTAGTTGCAAATAAAGATTAAATCATGTCGAAAAGAGATTATTACGAAACACTAGGTGTTAGCCAAAATGCTGAAACCAAAGAAATAAAAAAGGCTTATAGAAAATTAGCGGTTAAATATCATCCTGATAAAAACCCTGAGAATAAAGCGGCCGAAGATAAATTCAAAGAAGCTGCTGAGGCTTATGATGTATTAAGTAGTCCTGAAAAAAAACAAAAGTACGACCAGTACGGCCACGCAGGAATGGGAGGATCTTCAGGGGGAGGATATGGTGGAGGTGGAATGAATATGGATGACATATTTAGTCAGTTTGGAGATGTTTTTGGCGGGGGTGGATTTGGTGGAGGTGGAAGAAGTAGAAGCGGAAGAAGAGTAGTAAAAGGAACTAACCTTAGAATTCGTCTATCATTAAATCTCAAAGAAATAGCTGAAGGAGTAGAAAAAAAAATAAAAGTAAGTCGATTAGTAAACGCTGATGGCGTAACTTACAATACCTGTAATACTTGTAATGGAAGTGGCCAAATCACGAGAATTAGTAATACCATTTTAGGGCAAATGCAAACAGCAAGTCCCTGTCCACATTGTAACGGAAACGGTAAAAGCATAGATAAACGCCCACAAGGAACTGATGCTAATGGCATGATCAAAGAAAGTGAGACAGTAAAAATCACTATACCAGCAGGAGTTGAAGATGGTATGCAACTAAAAGTAAGCGGGAAAGGAAATGATGCTCCAATGCAGGGTGTAAATGGAGATTTAATTGTTTTAATTCATGTTGAAGAACATGATCAACTTGTAAGAGATGGTCAAAATCTACATTTTGATCATTACATTAGTTTTACGGATGCTGCTCTAGGAACAAATACTGAAATTCCGACAATAAGTGGAAAGGTTAAAATTAAATTAGAAGAAGGAATCCAAAGCGGAAAAATATTGCGTTTAAAAGGGAAGGGATTACCATCAGTAAATAGTTATGGAACTGGTGACCTTCTTATCCACATAAATGTTTGGACGCCACAGAAATTATCTAAAGATGAAAAAGAATTTTTTGAAAACTCAAAAAAATCAGATTCATTTACTCCAAGGCCTACTGGAAAAGATAAATCTTTTTTTGATAGAGTAAAAGAAATGTTTGGTTAAAATGAAAGAACCCATATTTATAGCGAAAGATGTTATTAAGGAATATGGTGACTATACTGCACTAAATAAAGTAAACATAACAGTACCCAAAGGTAGTATTTACGGACTATTAGGTCCTAATGGTGCCGGTAAGACTACATTAATGCGCATTATTAATCAAATTACCGCTCCAGATAATGGGAGCTTAACTTTTGATGGAGCCCCTTTAAGTAAACACCATATTTCGGATATTGGCTACCTTCCTGAAGAAAGAGGGCTTTATAAAAAAATGAAGGTAGGTGAACAAGCCCTATACCTAGCGCAATTAAAAGGAATGTCATATGATAAAGCCTTAGAAAAATTAAAGTTTTGGTTTAAAAAACTAGATATCCTAAGTTGGTGGAACAAAAAAGTAGAAGAACTTAGCAAAGGAATGGCACAGAAAATTCAGTTTGTGGTAACCGTAATTCATGAGCCAAGACTATTAATTTTTGATGAGCCCTTTAGTGGGTTTGACCCCATAAATGCAGCTATCATCCGAAAAGAAATTTTACAACTTAGCGAAAAAGGAACGACTATTATTTTCTCTACTCACAGAATGGAATCAGTGGAAGAAATTTGTGACCACATTGCACTTATCAATAAAGCACAAACCATACTTGAAGGCCCAATTCAAAAAATAAAAAAGCAATTCGCTAATAATTCTTACGAAGTAATTACGACAGATGAGGTATTAAGTGAAAACAATTTTTTTTCTATCATTAATCAGAAAGAAACCAAATATAGCTTACTTTTAAAAGAAGGCAAGACACAACAAGAGGCTTTACAAAACATTATTCAGCAGACTGAAATTATTTCCTTTAGAAAAGAAATTCCAAGCATGGAAGAAATCTTTATAAAAGCAATAAACAATGCGTAAAATTTGGCTAATCATAAAAAGAGAATACCTGGTACGAGTACGTAAAAAGTCGTTTATAGTAATGACTATTGTTGGACCACTACTAATGGTAGCATTAATGATATTCCCTGCTTATTTAGCCAATCAAACCCAAGAAGTAAGAACTATAGCTATTGATGAGGATGGTTTTGAATTCACTAACCAGATTGAAGACACTGATTTTTTACATTTCAGTAAGATACCCAATAAAGAGGCAGTTCTATTAAAAAATGATTTCTCTAAAAGTAATTATTACGCACTTCTACGCATTAAGGAAAATAATTTCACCCTTTATTCCAATCAACAAATTAGTTTATCAGTTAGTAAGGCAATAGAGAACCAACTGGAACAAATTATTGAACACCAAAAACTAAAAGCAGCAGGTATTGACCTTGATATACTCTCAGAAGCCGAAAGTACAGTACGCATTACAACCAAAATAATTACAGAAGATGGAAATACTACCAAATCAAAAGCTGAGGCAAGTATGGGTATTGGCTTTATTTGTGGCATTCTTATCTATATTTTCATATTTATGTATGGCACCATGGTTATGCGCGGGGTAATTGAAGAAAAAACAAGTCGTATTGTTGAAGTCATTATTTCATCAGTAAAACCATTTCAGTTAATGATGGGGAAAATAATTGGAGTTGCACTAGTAGGGCTTACTCAATTTTTACTTTGGATACTCCTTACTATTGCTATTACAAGTGTTGCAGAGCTTATGTTTATTAATGCCGGTAGCATGTCTACTGAATTAAGCTCCACTCAGCAGTCTAGCTTGTTAATTGAACTCAGTAATTTAACTGGAGGAATAAATCTTGTACAGATATTTATTTCTTTTATTTTTTATTTTTTAGCAGGGTATCTAATGTATAGCTCTTTGTTTGCTGCAGTTGGTTCGGCAGTTGATGCAGAGGCTGACACCCAGCAATTTGTATTACCAATTACTATTCCATTAATACTAGCTTTTATACTTATACAACCAATAATGGAGAACCCAGATGGACCACTAGCCTTTTGGATGAGTATCATTCCCTTTACTTCTCCTGTTATTATGATGGTGCGTTTACCTTTTGGAGTTGCTAATTGGGAATTAGCTCTTTCAATGGGTATATTAATTCTTTCTTTTGTACTAACTACCTATTTAGCAGGTAAAATATACCGAACAGGAATTCTAATGTATGGTAAAAAAACTAGCTATAAAGAGCTATGGAAGTGGTTATCTTACAAAGAATAGTAAGATTTAATCATCATTTTCAGGTATTTTGGTCTTATAAAATAAAATATCGCCTATATTTCAATAAATATTTAACAAGCTATAGTGTTAATTTTTAAGATATTAAGTGTAATACGAACATTTAAATGTTAAAAAGATGCGGTTTTTTTAGGTGTTAATTGTTAAAGAGGTTTATCTTTGCCACCGTATTAATCATAAAAAAAGAAAAATGAAAAAAAATTTACGTAACATATTAGTCTTAGCAATGGGATTAATGACAAC
>CATIQX010000191.1 GCA_949531795.1 Cryomorphaceae bacterium
CCTAATTCAAAGTAAGTTTCCATCTTATCTGAAAGTTGTGTTTCTGTTAATAATTTGGTTAATCTTGTTTGGAGGTTATGATAATTTATATCTGAATTATCATGGCTAAATTCCTCTAATAATTCTAATCCGTCTATTTGTTTTAAAAAATTACTTTTTTGTTTTTTTGTTAGGTATTGAGCGTTTTTCAACAAGTTTTTTGAGATTTGGTATTCTTTCCTAGCTTCCGAAAAATCACCTAGCATAAATGATGAATACCCTCTTAAAATATGTAGTAATACTTTGTTTTGTATTTTAATTTTTTTTAAATAATTTTTTAAATCTACAGCATCATCATAATCATATTTATTTACTGATTTAACTTTGTAACCTTCTTTAAAGTTTCCTGAGTGATTTAGCTTAGTAAATAAGTTTCTCTCAACTCTTTGAGTGTATTGGATTAGTGCTAGTTCAAATGTCTTTGAGTTTTCACTTGTTCTCTGTTTAAAGTAATCTATTAGCGAGATATTTATTCCAGAAAAGATTGAGGTTTTAATTAAATGTATTAGATCTCTTTCTTCTTGATTTTTACAATACAATAAACATTTTTCCCAGTCAAATTCACTTTTTAAATCTATGACATAGTTTATTTCATAAATTATTCTACTATATAATTTTGGGTATTTAAGTAGTTTAGTGAATAAATATACGCTTAATTCTCTGTCATTGCTGTATTTGAAGTATTCATTAGTAGGAATTAAAGCGTATTGAGCGCTTACTGCACCACAAAAATGAGAATAAGCTATTGGATTAAGTTTTTTTGCATTCTCAAAATATTTCATATAGTCAGAAACTATTGTATATGAGTGACGAATTCGAAGACTCAATTCAATCAGTAAAGTAGCATAATCTTCAATAAGCTCATTTGGACAGGTTTTAATTTCATCACGAATAAATTTCCGTAAATTAATTTTAGTTGATTTACTTGAGCTTCTTGCTTGTAATACTATACTTCTGTACATCATGAATTCAAGTAGTTTAAGTTGTTTTTTTCTCTTAAATTCTTTGATAATAGTTTGGTTAAAGAATTTTGAAATGTTCAACTCATAAATATTATTTATAGTTCTATCATAATTAGAGTTGAATTCAATCTTAGTAAAATTGTTTTCTATGTTTATCGATTTCACAATATTACTACTCATTAAATAAATTATATCTTCACTAAATCCTAATTTTCTTAATTTTGTTGATTGTCTATCTCGTTCCATATCATACATGTCATAATTTAACTTATAGTATAGATTATTACTAGTTGAGAATAAGCGTGTATCTAATTCCGATTCGGCAACAAGTTGCGTTATAAGGAAGTTTTTATTTTCTTCTTCTGTATATTGAAATTCAAGTCCGCAAGAATTTGAGTTTAAACTTAGTATGATGCTAATTATAAGTAGAAATAATTTTTTCATAATTTATTTTATTATTTGTTAGAAAATTTGAATTTAGACTAAAGAAGATAATTTCTGTGCTATCTTGTTTTATATTGTGTATTAGAAAAGTCATCATTTTATTTAACTCTTCTATTTTTGGACATTCATACCTTATCTCATCTCTATTTGAAATTCTGTGAGTATTGTAAAAATGTGCTTTTTTTGATTTGTAATAACCATCCTTATTTTTGCTCATATTCATGTTGTCAATCTTTTCGGGATTAAAATCTGACATTAATGATTTAATTTTACCATGATGATAATGAACTCCCCAACTAAATGCTGGAAGAGCAATTGCTATTTTAAGAGGGTATTTGTCTAAGTACCCTTCTAAGTATTGCATTGCTTTGTCGTATGAAAATATTGAATTCTTTATATTTACATCTGCAGGAGATTCTAGGTTGTAAATCATGACTATTCCTTTTTCAACAGGAGGTATTCCTGTTGCTTGAGCATATTTAATCTGATGCAATCGAATTGTTGCACTAAGCCCTTTAATGCCTTTTGATAAAGCTTTTAATAATTGGAAGTAGGGTTCTTTTGTGGTTAATGTCCAGTCACAATCAATTTGCAGATTATTGGTACTATTAATTATTTCCTTTTCTATTGCTAATTTTATATTCTGTTGAATCAAATTATAAATAGTATCAATATTAAATTTTGAGAAAATTTTATTTTCAATATATATAACAGGAATTGTATTGATATCATTAAATCCTGAATATACTTTAGGTATTAAAATACTGGAATTCTTCTCATCAAACTTTAAGTCAAAAATTCTTAGATATATTTTATTAATATTATTTGTATTCAAAAACTCTTTTTGTTGAGTATTAAGTTTGGTGCTGCTTTTCCACCAATAAGTTGAGAATTCAAAAGATGTTTCTGATTGGCAACTAGAAATAATTAATACATAAAAAATTAATATTATTCTCATTTTCTATTTTTAGATAATTTAATTTCTCTTCTTTGTTTTATAATCTTATATAACATTACTATAAATAGGATAGGCTCTATTATTACAAATATCCAGATATTAGCTTCTTTATAAGTGATTTCAAATAAATCTGCAATCCAAATTAAAATAGCTACGCAGGCATCAAATACTTCATTCATTATTTAGGAATGTTTATTAAGAGTATTTCTATCATAACATGAGTATTAAAATGGTGATTTCTCTATGGTTAAATCTAGTTTTTCTGCTAATCGTTTTAGTTGGTTATTTTGTATTTTCATCAAATCAAATTTATTTTTTTCTGATATTTTTTCATCCTTAGACTCTGCAACTTCAAGTATTTCGTATCCTTCTATTGAATGATCTTTTTCTATATAATATACTGACCAGCTATTCCCTTCCTTATTCATATTATCTCTTAATCTGTTTAGACTATCAAGTGCATTGTCAATATATTCATTGATGCTAACCGTATATGTTGAATGTTTTCCTGATCTACTTTTGTGTACTAATATTTTCACATTGTATATTGGGAATTCATATAAATTGTCTAATTCAAATATTATCTTTTTATGATTTTTCATATCCTAAATTTTATTGTTTTTGTAATGCTTTATATTTTTTACTAATCCTAATTTTTAGTACCTCACGGGCAATTAAGAATTCTTTATTTTTCATCTCTTTTACAGCATCTTTATAGGCCATTAACTGACGAATA
>CATIQX010000192.1 GCA_949531795.1 Cryomorphaceae bacterium
GCTAACTCCAAGCACCTCCTCATGAAAAACTCTTGATTTTGCATGCTTCAAAAATAGCAAAATCATACCTTTGTCGTATGGAAAAAGTCAGCAATATTGTACCGTATTATATTAAGCAGTTAAAAGACATTGCTCAAGAGCGTGAAATTATTTCCTGGGCTTATATTAGCATAGATTTTCTTTTAGGTTATAATCGTTCAGAATGTATTATTAATTCAGATAAGGAAATTACTATTGATGTTTCTGATAGAATAAATCAGATAATTGGGGATTTAAAAGCAAATATACCAATACAGTACATTATTGGAGAAGCTGAGTTTTTCGGACTCAAATTCAAAGTAAATGAGCATACTTTAATTCCAAGACTAGAAACAGAAGAATTGGTACAATGGATATTAGAGCATGAATTCACTTCACTTCTGGACATTGGAACAGGTTCAGGCTGTATTTCTATTGCTGTAAAGAAAAATAAGAATGTAGAAATTTTGGCTATTGATGTGTCTGGACCTGCTTTATTGATGGCTAAAGAAAATGCAAGAATAAACGAAGTTGATATTAACTTTTTAGTGCAAGATATTTTAACAACGGATAGCTTAATGAGAGTTGATGTTATAATTAGTAATCCACCTTACGTGCTAGAAAAAGAAAAAGATTTAATGCTTAATAATGTCTTAGATAACGAACCCCATTCAGCACTTTTTGTTTCTAATGAAAATCCCTTATTATTTTATAAAAAAATTGCTGAACTTGCTTATTTAAGTTTATCTAAAAATGGATTATTATTTTTTGAAATAAATGAGAATTTTGGAGTAGAAATAGTAGAATTATTAAAGTGTATTGGTTTTGTTGATATTGAGTTGAAAAAAGATATAAACGAAAAGGATAGAATGCTAAAAGCTATAAAGAATTAATTATTTTTGAAAATGTAAATCATCATATTATGATATCAAAGAAAGAGGTTTTAAATATACAAGAGAAATGGTCTGATGGGCTTTTGACTATAGGAAAGCTATATAGAAATAGTTTAGATTACAAACAAGCGGCCTTAAACTATTTATCAGAGTTATATGGGTTTCATATGGGTGAGGTGTTCTTTAAACCCACTCTTGCTAGTGTACAGCAATTTAGACTTACAAAAGATGCAGCTCTATCTTATTTTATTGGCGGAAATTCTAATTTTGATGAAGATAGTGGTTTTGCATTATTAGAATGGGAGGCTGTACGTTTTGAAAATATTGGTTTAAGAATTGAAGGAAATATTGCAATAGCTATGGGAAATTATTATTTTCAAAAGGAAGATAAATCTGAAGTAAAAGTTGAATATACTTTTATCTATAAAAAAGATGATTCTGGAAAGCTTTGTATTATTCTGCACGACTCACATTTTCCTTATAATTCCTAGATGAAATCACAAGAACGCATAGCGTTTTTAAGAAAAGAATTGTCTTCATATAATCATGCGTATTATGTGAATGATGCCGCTGTAATTTCTGATTTCAAGTTTGATCAATTACTGATTGAACTTCAGCAATTAGAGGATAATAATCCTGATTTATTTGATGCAAATTCACCTACTCAAAGAGTTGGGGGTGAACTATTAGAGGGTTTTAAAGCTGTAAAGCATAATTACAGAATGCTCTCTTTAGGAAATACATATTCAGCCGAAGATCTACATGATTTTGATGTTCGTATTAATAAACTAACGGATGATGATTTTGAGTATGTATGTGAGTTGAAATATGATGGAATTTCTATTAGTTTGACTTACGAAAATGGAGAGCTAACTCAAGCATTAACTAGAGGAGATGGTACACAAGGAGATGATGTTACTGTTAACGTTAAAACTATTAAAAGTATACCTTTAAGGTTAAAGGGTGACTTTCCTGAAAAGTTTGAAATTAGAGGTGAGATTTTCTTACCAATCGCAGCTTTAACTAGTATGAATGTAATAAGGGTTCAGCAAGGATTAGAGCCTTATGCTAACCCCAGAAATACAGCATCAGGGAGTTTAAAATTACTCGATACTAAAGAAGTTGCTAAACGTCCATTGGATTGTTATTTATATCATTTGCTGGGGGAGAATTTACCAAGCAATAAGCATTTTGATAATTTACAAAAAGCAAGGGAATGGGGTTTTAAAATTCCATCAGAAATAGAAACTCATAAATCAATAAATGAGGTATTAAAATTTACAGAGAAATGGGATATAAAACGCCATGATTTGCCATACGAAATTGATGGGATTGTTATAAAGGTAAATGATATAAATCTGCAAGAAGAAATGGGTTTTACATCTAAGTCTCCTAGGTGGGCAATTTCTTATAAGTTTAAAGCAGAACAAGCAGTAACTATTTTAGAAGAAATTACTTACCAAGTAGGGCGTACTGGAGCAATTACTCCAGTGGCTAATTTAACTCCCGTACA
>CATIQX010000193.1 GCA_949531795.1 Cryomorphaceae bacterium
ATCTTATTCAGGTACATCTAATCCAACTATTGTAGCTGCTTATTCCGCAACAAACGTAATTGATTCAATGGTTGTTGCAGCAAATCCACCATTGTCTCCAGTTATTGGTGCTTATGAGGTTTCAATATGGGCAGAGTCTGATTCTTTAGGTTTAATTACTACAACATCCGATACTCTTCTTAGGGGAATAGAAATAAGTGATTATATTTATGCAAAAGATAATGGAACAAATATTAACGGAAGCTCTGACGATAATTGGATTGTTGGCGGTCCTGGAGATCAATGGCATTTCACTACTAGGTTTGAAATGTATGCTGATGAATCTTTATATGCTCTTAGGGCTTACATATCAGATGAGTCAGTTGTTGGAGCTGAGATTAAAGCTGTAGTTTATGAATTAGATACAACTATTTCCAATGCAGATGGTGGTGTAATACTACTAAATGAATCAGATAATTATGCAATAACAGCTCAAGATTTAGGAGCTTGGGTAGATATTGTTTTTGCTGACCCAGTTGATCTCTATAGTGGATATGCTTATGAAGTTGGTGTAGCTGGATTTGTTCATCCAACTGACAGTGCTTTTATTGGTACTTCTGGTCAATCAATGTATAATGGTGAACATAGTTTATTTGATGAATTTGGTCTTAATCCTAATGATGTGGCCAATCAAGGGCTTCCAACTTGGTATTATCTTACTAGAACTCCAATGGTTCGAATGAATTTTGATCCAGGAAATGCTAATTCTGTTGCTGATATGAAGCAAACTATTTTCACTACTTACCCTAACCCATCAAATGGAATATTTATTATTGAATTAGGACAAGTAGCTAAATATAATGTGTTAGTAAGTAATGTGTTAGGTCAAATAGTTTTTTCTGCGACTATAAATGAAATGAGTACTACTATTGATTTATCAAGTTTTGATAAAGGAATTTATACTGTTGAATTGAAAAATGAAAAAGAAGTTTATACTGAGAAGGTAATCGTAGAATAAATTTTTTTCTTGCAAAAATAAAAAAGCCCCACTCGTTTGAGTGGGGCTTTTTGTTTAAGTGGCGCTACCAAGATTCGAACTAGGGACACATGGATTTTCAGTCCATTGCTCTACCAACTGAGCTATAGCGCCAACTATTTAGGGTTGCAAATTTAATTGTTTTTTTAATTTAGAGAAATATTTTGAGCAAATCATCATAGTGAATTGTAATTTTATATTTTTGACAAAAATTTACATTCGTTGAAACTTATAATTGACATAGGAAATACAGCAGTTAAAGCTGCCTTATTCGAAGCTAAACAGCTGATTACCTCTACTGTTTTTAATGATTGTACTCTGCAAAACATACTTGTTTTTATAGGAAAGCAAACTATTTCAGAGACTATTATCTCTTCTGTTAAGTTAGTAGACTCTGATCTTAAACAAATAATTCAATATTTTGATGCTCATCTTTTAAATGAAAGCACTCTTTTGCCAATCACAATTGATTATGAAACACCTAGTACTTTAGGTAAAGATAGAATTGCTGCTCTTGTTGGGGCATCTTTTTTATTTCCAAATCAAGATATTTTGGTGTTGGATGCAGGTACTTGTCTGACTATTGATTTTATTAATAAAAGAAAAATATATAAGGGAGGTAGGATTTCTCTAGGAATAGCAATGAGGTACAAGGCACTTAATCAGTTTACAAGTAATTTGCCCTTGTGTGAATTTTCTGATAGTAGCATGATTATGGGTTATGATACGAGCTCATCAATTATAAGTGGTGTACAACAAGGAATATTAGCGGAAGTACGGGAAATTATTAATATTTATAAAATGGAAAATAAAGATACTATAATTATCGTTACAGGTGGGGATTGTTTTTTCTTTGAAACTGAATTAAAAAGTAGCATATTTGCATATCCTTTTTTAATAATGGAAGGATTAAATGAAATTTTAGATTATAATGAATAAATTAAAAAAATTAGCTCTAGTTATCTTTGTATTTTGCGGATTGAGTGCAGTAGCGCAATTAGGAACAAGCTCCCCATACTCTCGTTTTGGATTAGGAGATTTGCAAGGAAATATATTTCCAGTATATAATGCTTTGGGTGGTGGAGTTACTGCCCTTAGTAGCACTACTAGTGTTAATTCATCAAATCCTGCAAGTTATACTTCTTTCAAATCAAATTCTTTTTTGTTCTCAACTGGGGGATTACACAAAACAACTCTCATTCAGAATTTAACCGATAAGCAGGTTGCTAATAATTCTGCTTTTAGTCACATGACAATCGCTTTTCCTATTAGTAGTAAGTTGGGAGCAAGTATTGGAATGTTACCTTTTAGTAATATTGGTTACACATTAAATGCAAGAGATACATTAGTAAATGCTAATATGATTTATACAGGAGATGGAGGTTTGAGTAAAGTGTATTTTGGAGGAGCATACGAACCTTTCAAAGGATTTTCTTTAGGAATGAATGCATCTTATTTGTTTGGGGGCTTAAATAGAAGAAAGAAACTTGATTATGATGATGAATCTTTTTTTGATTCTCGTTCAAATTCTAGCATAAACTTAAAAGGATATTACTATGAGTTTGGGTTAATGTATAAAATGGAATTAGTGAATGAGAAGGTATTGTCCTTTGGCTTAACTGCTAATAATAATTCAAGCCTGCGAGCAAAGCGAACAAATATTGTGGAAACTATTTCGGGAACAAATGAAACAGTAAAGGACACCACTAGTAATATAGTGGAATGGGGAGAAGTTAATCTCCCGAAGTATATTAGTACTGGTTTAATGTATCGTGATGGTGAAAAGTGGCTTTTGATAGCAGATTATAGTATTCAAAATTGGGCTGACTATACTTTATTAGGTGAGAGTGATGACTTAAGTAATAGTATGCGTCTTTCTGCTGGATTACAGTATACTCCAGAATTTAATTCAGTTACTAAATATTACAAAAGAATGCAGTATCGTTTAGGAGCAAATTATAGTAATACTCCTCTAACTTTAAATGATACTCAATTAAAAGAAATGAGCGTAAGTTTTGGTTTTGGTATTCCTGTCAAAAAATCAAGAACAAAATATGATATTTCTCTTACTTTGGGACAAAGAGGGACAACTGATAATAATTTAATTAAAGAACAATTTATAAAGTTTGGTCTAAGCGTGTCTTATGACGGAATTTGGTTCGTAAAAAGAAAATATGATTAATAAGATGATGAAAATAAATTTTGTTTTAGTAGCAATTTTTTTAACTAGTTTTAGTTCTAATGCTCAATCCAAATTTGGAATGGACAGTGTTGCGTGTATTGAAAACCTTTCGTTATTTAGAGAGTATTATAAGCAAAAGAACTATGTAGATGCTTTAATTCCTTGGCGTTGGACTTTTAATAATTGTCCTAAGTCAAGTGGCAATATCTATAAAAATGGCCCTAAGATTTTTAAGGAGAGAATAAAGATTGATAAAGAAAATAAGTCAGCATATGTGGATACCATAATGATGATTTTTGACCAAAGAATTAAGTATTTTGGAAAAGAGGGTTATGTTTTGGGTTTAAAAGGTTATGAACTAGTGATTTCAGATAAAAAAAGAAGCGCTGAAGCTTTATCTATTTTGGATAAGTCAATAAATTTAGATGGCAATAATTCAGATTTCAGAGCAGTCTATGGTTATATTAAAGCAATGGTAAACTTGGAGAAACTTGGAGAAAAATCAAAGCAAGATGTTTTGGAGGCTTACGCTCGAATTTCTGACATTATTGATTATAATGTCGTTAATGAGTCTAAAGTAACTAAGTATTTCATTCAGTATGCTGAAAAGATTGAAAATCTTTTTACTCCTTATGCTAATTGTGAGGATTTAGTATTTCTTTTTTCTGCAAAATTTGATCCTACAACAGAGGATATTTCTTTTTTAAAACGAGTTACAAAAGTATTAGAAAATAAGAATTGTACATCTGAAAAATTATTTTTTGATGCTTCTAGCAGGCTGTATCAGTTAGATCCCTCTGCATCTTCAGCTGATAAAATGGCGAAAATGAGTATTGCAAAGGGAAAATATTCTGATGCTATTGAGTTTGCTAAAAAAGCAACTGAAATGGAAGAGGTAGACAATCAAAGAGCTATATACTACTTAGGTTTAGCAGATGCTTATCGTAATGCAGGTTCTTTTCTCTTAGCAAGAAATGCTGTTTATAGTGCATTAGAACTTAGAAATGGTTGGGGTGAAGCATATTTAAATTTAGGAAATATTTATATTTCAGGTGCTAAAATATGTGATGGTGACTTTGAAAAATCAACAGTTTATTGGGTCGCAGTTGATTCATTTAGCAGAGCACTTGCTGATAAGGATACTAAATCGAGAGCAAGTAAGAGTATTAATACCTATTCAAAATATTTCCCAACTAAGGAAACTTGTTTCTTTAATGGAGTAGAAGCTGGAAAATCACACACTATTGGTTGCTGGATTAATAAAGCCACTACAGCCCGTACAAGTGACTAAACGAAAATTATGCGTTTATTTCTTATCTTTTTAATTTTAATGAATTCATGCACTAATGATCCTAAATTAGTACAAGAGTTTGTTAGTGATAAACAGCAGCCTATTGAGCACATTAAAGGGGCGCAACTTCTCCATACGGAAAATGGTAAGGTAAAAGTTAGAGTGCTAGCTAATAGTATTGAGCGTTTTCAAGATATTCAACCCGCATTAATTTTCCCTAATCAATTGGAGGTTTATTTCTATAATGACTCTTCTCAATTGCAATCAACACTCATTGCTGATTATGCTTCAATAGATGAGGAAAAAAAAATTATGTTAGCAAAAAATAATGTAATACTAATTAGTATTGATGATAAAAAACTGGAGACGGATGAGTTGGTTTGGGATGAAAAAAAAAACAAAATATATACTGATAAGAAAGTGAAAATTACAACTGGTAAAGAAGTTGTCTTTGGTGAAGGGTTTACTTCTACTATTGACTTTAAAGAATATTCAATTACTAAAGTTCACGGAACTTTTGATTTCACAACTCAAACAGATTAAGTTTTAGTATTTTTACGCACATGCTTGTATCTATCGCTATTTCTACCTTATTTTTCTCTGCTTTTTTCTCGGGAGTAGAAATTGCATTTATTTCCGCTAATAAGTTAAAGCTAGAACTAGATAAAAATACAGGAAAATTCCCTTCAAATATAATCACTTTTTTTTCCAAGAACGAATCTGATTTTATAACTACCATGTTGGTGGGGAATAATATAGCTTTAGTAGTTTATGGCATAGTAATGACTCAAATTCTAACACCAGAAATTACGTATTATTTCAGTTCCGATTTAGCGCTTCTATTTGCGCAAACTATTATTACTACTTTAATAGTTTTAGTAACAGCTGAATTTTTGCCCAAAGCAATTTTCAGGATTTATCCCAACCAGATCTTAAGGATATTTTCTATCCCCATTTGGTTATTTTTTATTTTTTTTAGACCTGTAGCTTTGCTTATGCTATTTCTTTCTAAATTAATATTAAAACATTTGTTAGGGCAAAAAATGGAAGATGGCAAGCAGGTGTTTGGTAAAACAGATTTGGATGAATATCTTAGTAATGTAAAATCAACTGATGGTGTGGAGGATAGTCGAGTGGAGGTAGAAATGCTGCAAAATGTCTTAGATCTAACTGATAAAAAATTACGTGAATGTATGATTCCAAGAACTAAGCTAGTAGCTATGGATATTTCTTCACCAATTAATGAAATTAAAAATAGATTTATAGCTACCAAGTTGTCTAAAATCTTAATTTTTAAAGGAAACATTGATAAAGTAATTGGCTATATTCATTCGTCTGATTTGTTTAGAAATCCACAGAACGTACGTTCAATTCTATTGCCCATTCCTTTTGTGCCAGAAAGTATGTCAGTTATGCAATTGCTAAACCAGTTTATTGATAGTAATAAAGGAGTTGCTTTGGTGGTTGATGAGTTTGGTGGTACTTCTGGAATGCTTACTATTGAGGATGTTACTGAAGAAATTGTTGGTGAGATTGTTGACGAGCATGATGTAGAAGAGATTACTGATAAAAAATTAGCTAAAAATAAATATCATCTTTTTGCTCTTTTAGACATTGAATTGGTTAATAAAAAATATAACCTTACTCTGCCTGAGTCAGATGAATACGAAACTATAGCAGGATTAATTTTGCATCATTTGGAAGAAATTCCTCAAAAAAATGATGTAATAAAACTTGAAGAATTTCAATTTACTATCATAAAAGTAAATGAGACTGCAATACAAGAAGTGCAATTGAAGGTGTCTACTAGGTAAAAAATAGGGGGCTTTTCTATTTTCATTTCTTAAATAACAATTGTATATTCGCCAACTTCATTAAAATAAAACAAGAATGGCAACACTAGGGAAAATTAGAAATAGATCAGGATTATTATTAACGGTAATTGGCGTAGCAATGCTAGCTTTCATTTTAGGCGACTTTATGTCATCTCTAGGTTCAAGTGGAGGAGGAAGTATATATGTAGGTGAAGTATTGGGTGAAGATGTAACACGCCAAGCTTATGAGTTGAAAGTGGAGGAAGGAATTCAAAACTGGAAGTCTCAGAATCAGCAAGGCGTACTTAACCAAACAACAACATCTCAGATCCGATCGCAAATATGGGATCAGTATGTAAGAGATTTAATTATGAACAATGAATTCGGTAAATTAGGAATTGATGTTTCTGATGATGAATTCTTTGAGTTATTACAGGGGCTTAATGTACATCCTGAAATTTCAAAAGTTCCTGCTTTTCAAGATCAATTAACAGGTCAGTTTGATAGAACAAAGGTATTAGGCTATTTGAAACAAATTGACCAAGATCCAACAGGCGAGGC
The DNA here is from genome assembly GCA_949531795.1 of Cryomorphaceae bacterium. Classification (GTDB taxonomy): domain Bacteria; phylum Bacteroidota; class Bacteroidia; order Flavobacteriales; family BACL11; genus UWMA-0277. The sequence goes on from CATIQX010000193.1 coordinate 6,864, forward strand.
AAGAACAAGATGGGTGGGTTTCCAGAAATACTTAATTGGATTAATTAAAACTTCAAAGTACAATTCACTAGTTTCTAATGCAATGTATGTAACAGATGAAGAAGCAAGAATAAATTTTAATGAAAATTCACAAAATATTACTTTTAACTATGTGGCTATTCCTTTTTCTTCAATTGCTGATAGCAGTGTTGAACCAACTGAAATTGAATTAGCGAACTATTATACTGACAATAAATCAGCCTATGAGCAAGATGCATCAAATGATGTAGATTTTGTAGTATTTACAGTTATTCCTTCTTTAGAAGATGATGAAACTACAAAATCAGCTATTTCTGATTTAAAAGCTGACTTCACTATTTTTGAAGATTATGCTTTAATGGCTAGAAGAAATTCTGATAATTCTTCAGCTCGTTTTACTTTCACAACTAAAGAAGGTTTAGTAGATAAGAATTGGGAAGAATTATTTAATGCTGAACAAGGCACTGTTATAGGGCCATATTTAGCGGATCAAGGTGTTTATCGTATTGCTAAGTTAGCAATTGCTCAAAATCGCCCTGACTCTGTAGAAGCACGTCATATCTTAATCACACCCAATGAATCTATAAGTTTAGATTCTGTAAATATAAGAATAGAAGCAATTAAAGCACAAGTTCAAGCGGGTGCTGACTTTGGTGATTTAGCACAAAAAAATTCTGACGATAAAGGTTCTGCTATTAAAGGAGGTGACCTAGGGTGGTTCTCGGAAGGAGCAATGGTTGATGAATTTAATGAAGCTTGTTTTACATCTAGTAAAGGTGATTTAAGTGTTATAACTTCTCAATTTGGTGTCCACCTTATTGAAGTAACAAAAGCAAGTAGATTAGTTCGTAAAGTAAAAATTGCATTTATCGACAGAAACGTTGAGCCAAGTACAGGAACATATAACACATATTACTCTCAAGCTGCTCAGTTTGCAGGTAAGATATTGAATGAAGGAATTGCTTTTGATTCTTTAGTTTCTGAGCAAAATTTAGTAAAAAGAAGCGATAGTAAAGTAGGTGCCGATAAGCAAGGTATTGTTGGTTTACCAAACTCAAGAGAAATGGTAAGATGGATGAATACTGCAGATGAAGGAACCGTCTCTGAAGTATTTCAATTTGAAAATTCTTATGTTGTTGCTTATTTAACAAAAGAACATATTAAAGGTAATGTCCCTTTAGAAGATATTAAAGAACAAATTTCTGCTTTAGTAGTGAAGGATAAGAAAGCTGATTATATTACTGCTGCTATAAAAGGAGCTGATTTAGCTGCTATTGCGACTAATAATGGACAAACTGTTGTGAATGCTCAAAGAGCTAATTTGGCAAACTTAAGCCTGCAAGGTATTGGTTATGAGCCTGAGTTAGTGGGTTCTATTTTTGGAACTGCTGTTGGTTCTGTTTCTAGTCCTATTGCAGGAGCTAATGCTGTTTATGTAGTGGAGGTTACGGCTAAGGATGAAGCAAAAAATACAGGTGATTTTACTAAGCAAAAACAAGAAGTTAAAAAAGGAGCTGCTGCTTATTCTAATGGAGCTGCTTACAAAGTATTAAACACAGAAGCTGATGTAAAAGATAATCGTTCAGATTTCAACTAGTCGGTTTTAAAATTAAAATAGAATGCTCAGCCGAAAGGCTGGGCATTTTTTTATCTCAAGATCTGTAAACGATAAGAATCAAGATTTAGGAAAATAAATAGTAGTATAGTAAACCCTAGTAAAGAAGAGCCTCCATAACTGATGAAGGGTAATGGTATTCCAATCACAGGCAACAAGCCAATAGTCATCCCTATATTAATAACAAAGTGCATAAAAAGTATAGTGGCGACACTATATCCATAAATCCTACTAAAGTTTGATCTTTGTCTTTCTGCAAGAAAAAGCACCCTAAAGAGCAGTCCTAGGAATAAAGAGATAAAGAAAAAACTACCTAGAAAGCCCCATTCCTCTCCAATAGTACAGAAAATAAAATCGGTACTTTGTTCAGGTACAAAATCAAAGCGGGTTTGAGTTCCGTTTAAAAATCCTTTTCCACTAAATCCACCTGAGCCAATCGCAATTTTTGATTGGATAAGGTTGTATCCTGCACCATGAGGATCAAACTCTTTTCCTAATAAAATATCTATTCTTTTTCTTTGATGAGGAGCCATTACATCATTGAATATATAGTTGACACTAAAAATAAAAGATATACAGGTTACTAATATCCCCATTATAATTAGTAGTTCTTTCTTTTTTCTTCTTGAAAGTAGAAATATAATCAATGCAATTCCGGATATAAAAGGGACTAGAATTGTCTTTTCAACTAATAAGGTAACCACAAATAGAATGACAATAATTAATCCGAATATGAGGATGTTACCTGAAAGCCCTTCACGATATAAAACGAGTACAAATCCTGCATATACTAAGGCTGTTCCAAGGTCATTTTGCAGTATAATTAATAAAAATGGAAGTATAATTATAGCATAGGTATTTAGCTTTTCGCGTAATGATTTCCGCTTAGTATTAAGGTTATTATAATATTTTGCGAGTGCAAGTGCGGTGGTAAACTTTGCGAATTCTGAGGGTTGAAATTTAAAACTTCCAAACTCGAACCAGGATGTTGCTCCTCCAGTAATTCCTCCTTTAAATAGTACTCCAATTAACATTAGGATAATGGCGGTATAGAAGATGTAAGAAAGTGAATAAAAGAATTTCCAATCGATTATAAGTATTAAAAAAGCAACTAAAGAAGAAATAAAAATAAAAAAGAGTTGTTTTCCATATCGGCTACTAAAGTCAATTACCATTGCTGAGTCATCATTATACTGTGAAGCATAAATATTTATCCATCCAAAAAGCATAAGCAATGCGTAAAGTCCAATACTTACTTTGTCAATATTTGCAAATATATTTTTTGCGACTCTCATTATTTATCTATTAAATTTCCATTTAGTATAAAATTTTCTTGAGCTTTATTTGTTGTTTCTCTATTTAGGTATTTTTCTATCATTAAGGATGCAATAGGGGCAGCCCAAGTTGATCCCCATCCTCCGTTTTCAACATAAACTGCAATGGCTATTGCTGGTTTTTCTTTGGGTGCAAAAGCAATAAATATAGAATGGTCTTCTCCATGAGGATTTTGAGCTGTGCCTGTTTTCCCACATATTTCGTAGTTCGGAATTTTACAATATTTTGCGGTTCCTTCTTTACCATAAACAACTTGCTCCATACCATTGACTATTGGTGTGAAATATTGTTTGTCAATGCTACAATATTTCTTAGTTGTATAATTACTATCAATACTTAATCCTCCTGAAATGCTTTTGATAATATGTGGTGTATAGTAGTATCCTTTGTTAGCAAGTATAACGGTCATGTTTGCCATTTGTATAGGAGTAAGTAATAATTCTCCCTGTCCAATTGCCATTGATATAATGGTGTTAGCATTCCAACTTCCTCGGTATAAAGTGTTAAAGTAAGTTGATTTTGGTAATTTTCCTGGGCTTCCTGTTATAAAGTCATTATTCATAAAGTTTCCAACGCCAAAACTGGATACGTGACTATACCAATTGTCATAGGCCTCAATCGTGGAGCCAAAACGATTAAAATACTTTTCGTATACATTACAAAAATAAGTATTACATGAAATTTCAATTCCATTTATTAACCTAACAGGTGATTTATGAGGGTGACAACCTACTTTTTTATCATTTCCATAGTTATAACCATCATTACAGGAAAATTGAGTATTTTTAGATATTGCTCCTTCTTGCAAAGCAATAAGTCCGGTTACTAATTTAAATGTTGATCCAGGAGGGTAGGTTCCTTGTAGTGCTCTATTAAATAAAGGTTTTTTTTCATCCTTAGATAAGATGCTGTAATTTGCTGATCTTTTGCGCCCAATTAACAAATTTGGATTGTAAGTGGGTGCGGAAACTAGAGCAAGAATTTCTCCTGTTGAAGGTTCAATTGCTACAATTGCTCCAATCTTATTTTTCATTAGTTGTTCGCCATATTCTTGCAACTCAATATCAATGGTTGAAATTAAAGTGCTTCCAGCAATTGGTATGGTATCAAACTTTCCTCCTTGGAACTTACCTTGGTCACGGTTATGAACATCAACCAATTTTATGGCCATTCCTTTCTGCCCTCTAAGATGCTTTTCATATGCTGCTTCCACTCCACTAACCCCTGTCAAATCTCCCTTAGTATAGTAAGGATCTTCCTTAGTTTTTTTTAAATTTACTTCACCTAGATAACCTATCAAATGAGTAGCTACATTACTTGGATAATCTCGCATTGTAATCTTTCTTAAATAGAAACCAGGGAATTGAAAAAGCTTTTCGGATAATGTGCTAGAGTTTTCTAGATTGATATGTTTGATGAATACACTTTCTTTATAACCAGAATAGTCAGCAGCTTTTTTGTATTTTACTAGATATTCTTCTTTGCTTATATTAATCAAATTACAAAAAGCTAAAGTATCAATCTCTTGTTCTTTTAATTCTCTGGGGATAATCATTAAGTCGTAAGCAGGAACATTGGCAACAATAAGGTTACTATCTCTATCGTATATTAATCCTCTTACCGCCTGCTGTACTTCATAGCGCAATACATTATTGTTAGCAGAAAATTTATAATTATCATTCAATATTTGAATGTAAAATAATTTAGTGATGAAAGTAATGGCAATTAACGTAAATATAGCAACAACAATTTTATGTCTATTTTTATAGCCTTTCATTATTTTTTTTGATGAATAATTGTGTGATGAGCACAATGATTAAGGTGACAAATGAGCTAGATAATATTTTGACTACAATATCCAAATTAAAATTAATGTGTTCTATAATAAATAAACAGCTATTATGGATGATGATTAAAAATAATGAAAACGTAATAAAAGATTTATTTCCTATCTTTTTTAGGGTAATCTCATCTGTATCTCCTAGTGTATTGTGAGGTATGGTTACCTTGCTAATGAAGGGTTTAAAAAAAGCAATCAGTATTGTTGCTGTTGAATGAAACCCTAAACTTCCTGAAAAAAGATCAATGAAAAAACCAAGTAAGAAAGCATAAATAAGTAAAAACCACTTAGGTGTCTTTATGGGTAAGCCAATGATTAGAATTACATATAAAAACGGGTTGATATATGCTGAAAATAGAATTTGGTTCAGGACTAGTACTTGAAGTAAAACATATACAGGAAGTAGAAATAGGTATTTCACTAAATATTTATTCATTTTCTGTAATTTTTTTTTCTAGCATCAATTGTTCTTCTGCAGCATGAGAATCGATTATATATACATAGTTTAACTGATTGAAATCTTCAAAAAGTTTAACGCTAATATCATAAAACCCATCATCTTTATTTTTTTGAATACTTTTTACTGCACCAATATTTACTCCTTCAGGAAAAATAATACTATGGCTATTTGTACTTATGGTGTCGCCAATTTTAATAGGGATATGATTTGGAAAATCATTGATATTAACGGTTTTATAATTAAACCCCTTCCATTTCAAAATTCCATTGTGGTTGTTTTTATTTAGCTGAATACCTATAGCTGATTTTCTGTGAAGTAAGGAAATGGCAATTGCATAATTTGTGCTTACAGAATGGATAACGCCAACAACTCCCTGATTTGTTATCACACCCATTCCTGTCATTATACCATGTTTTAATCCTTTGTTTAATGTGATAAAGTTATTTCGTTTACTTACTGAACTATTTATCACTTTTGCCGGATAGTAGTTGAAATGCTTGTTTTTTATTAAAGTTGAATCAGTAAATTCAGATTCATTTTTTAGTAAAGAATGGAGCTTAGCATTTTCATTTATAAGAAACTCATTTGTTTCTTTAAGGGCTACATAATCAGAAAATGAGGTTGTGTAGTTATATACAAGGCTAGTGTATTGTGTGCTAAACTCAATAGCTTTATTAGCTTGATAACCATTGTTTTTTAGCAATAAAAAGATAGAAAACCCTTCTATTAATAGAAACAATAATAGAAAATGATTTATCTTAATAAATCGTAATAGGTTATACATTTTTGCTTAAAGACTATTGAATTAAGAAAGTATAGCTTTCTATATTTTTAAGCGCAATCCCTGTTCCTCTTGCTACAGCTCTTAAGGGATCTTCAGCAACATATACAGGTAATTTTGTTTTTCTTGAAATCCGTTTGTCTAACCCTCTTAACATTGATCCTCCACCTGTTAAATATAATCCTTCATTATAAATATCAGCTGAAAGTGCTGGCGGAGTGTTGAATAGAGCGCTCATTACAGCTTCTTCAATTTGTTCAATAGAGTTGTTAAGTGACCCTGCAATTTCTTTATAAGTTACAATTACTTCTTTTGGGATTCCACTCATTAAATCCCTTCCGTGAACAGCATAGTTTGCTGGTGGTTCTTCTAGCTCGGTAAGTGCCGAGCCAACATTTATTTTTATTTGTTCCGCCATAATATCTCCTACTGCAATATTGTGCCTGGTTTTCATATAGTTTTTTATATTATCAGTAAATTCATCTCCTGCAACTCTAATTGATTTATCACAAACAATTCCACCTAATGAAATAACTGCAATCTCAGTTGTGCCACCGCCAATATCAATTACCATATTTCCTTTTGGTTCTAATACATCAATTCCAATTCCAATTGCAGCTGCCATAGGTTCATGTATCAGCCAAACATCTTTTGCTCCAGCATGCTCTGCTGAGTCAATTACAGCTCTTTTTTCAACCTCGGTCACTCCTGATGGAATGCAGATAACCATCTTCAATGCTGGTGAAAATATGGATCTTTTTCTAGGAATCATGCCAATAAACCCCCTTATCATTTGCTCCGAGGATTGGAAGTCAGCAATTACTCCATCTTTTAGTGGTCGCAAAGTTTCAATTTCTTTATGTGTCTTTCCGTGCATCTGTTGAGCCTTTGTTCCAATAGCTACTACATCACCAGTTCTGATATTTTTAGCAACAATAGAAGGTTCATCCACAACTACTTTATCGTTATAAATAATTAGTGTATTTGCAGTGCCTAAATCAATTGCAATTGCTTCTTGCATAAAGTCAAACCATCCCATAATGTTTGTTTTTTTTAGTGTTTAAAATGTCTTATTCCAGTTAATACCATTGTCATGTTGTTGTTATTGCAATACTCAATTGATAATTCATCTTTTATTGATCCTCCTGGTTGTATCACGGCTTTTATTCCTGCATTATCTGCTAATTCTACGCAGTCAGGGAAAGGGAAAAATGCATCAGAAGCCATTACGCAACCATTCAAATCAAAACCAAATTTTTCTGCTTTATCTACAGCTTGTTTCAGTGCATCTACTCTTGAAGTTTGACCAACTCCACTTGAAAATAATTGTTTTCCTTTTGCAAATACAATGGTGTTAGATTTTGTGTGTTTACATACTTTAGAAGCAAATACTAAATCTGATAATTGCTCTTGTGTTGGTGCAAGATGTGTCGCAGTTACCATGTCAGTAATTGCATCACTTTTCAAGTCTTTATCTTGGTATAATACGCCATTAAGTGCAGTGCGAAATTGTGCTTGTGGCAAGGTAACTTGATTTTGTTTTAAAAGTACTCTATTCTTTTTCCCTTTCAATAATTCAAGGGCATCAGTTGCAAATGAAGGGGCAATCAACACTTCATAAAATAATTTATTTATCTCTTCAGCAGTTGCTAAATCTACTTCTTTGTTGGTGATAAGTACTCCACCAAAAGCAGAAGTAGGATCGCCAGCTAAAGCGGCTGTCCAAGCGTCAAGTAAGTTTGGTCGGCTAGCTAAACCACAAGCATTGTTGTGTTTTAAAACCACAAAAGTAGTTTCGTTAAATTCAGTAATTAAGTGTACGGCTGCATCAATATCCAGTAGGTTATTGTAGGAAAGTTCTTTTCCATTTAGCTTGGTAAACATGGCGTCTAAGTTACCATAAAAAGTTCCTGATTGATGAGGATTTTCTCCATAACGCAAGGTTTTTCCTTCACGGATACTTGCCTTAAATACAGGAGTGTTATCTGTATTAAAGTAATTAAAAATAGCAGTATCATAGTGAGAAGAAACATTAAATGCAGTACCTGCAAATTTCTTTCTTTCAGCCATATTTGTGCTAGCGCCATTATTGTTTAACATTTCTAATGTTTCAGCATACTGGTTCATCTCAGAAACGATTAATACATCTTTGAAATTTTTTGCAGCTGCACGTATTAATGAAATACCACCAATATCAATTTTCTCAATAACATCTTGTTCGCTAGCTCCTGAGGAAACTGTTTTCTCAAAAGGATATAGGTCAACAATTACTAAATCAAATTCAGGAATATTGTATTGTTCCAATTGCTCTTTGTCGCTTGCTAATTCTCTTCTGGACAGTATTCCGCCAAATACATTTGGGTGTAAAGTTTTAACTCTTCCACCCAATATAGAAGGGTAAGTTGTTAGGTCCTCTACACGATTTACAGTAATCCCTTTCTTTTCAATAAAACTTTGAGTTCCACCTGTTGAATAGATGTTTACTCCTAGCTCATTTAATTTCTCTACAATGGGTGCTAGTCCGTCCTTATGGAATACGGAAATCAGTGCGTTTTTAATTGTTCTTTTCTCAGACATTTTTATTATTTAATACTCCTTGCAATTTTACTTAAATCCTAGATGATTTAAAAGTGATTGACAAGTAAAAAAAAAGATTGTTAATAAGTTGTTTTTATTGTTGATAGCATGAAAATAGCTATTAATTGTGCTGGTTTTTATTTAGCTTTTCCTCTTTTTAGTAAATAATTTCTTTACAAACCCCTAAAGCTCCCTCAATTGAGTTGATGTTTTTAATGCGCATGGAAAGTTTCCCCTTTTTTTCAATCATCTCACAAGTCCCGAAATTAGGTTTTAAATAATCCAATGCTCGTTTAAACATTTCAGAGTTATAGTAAGGTGAATCGGCTTGAGATGGGAAGTAAGCACGCATGCTACCATTCTTCAGTATAATGCGTTCAAAACCAATTTTCTTGGCTAACCATCTAATTCTTAGTGCATCACAAACATTATAAATGGCTTTTGGTACCGAGCCAAATCGGTCATTCAATCTGTCAATAAAAGCAGCTATTTCTTCTTCCTTAGTAAAGTTGTTTAGTTCTTTATAAAGGTTTAATCGTTCACTTATATTGCTTACATAAGTATCAGGAATTAAAATTTCTAAGTCCGTATCCAATTGACAATCTTTTACATAAAATATTTTTTTCTCGTCAGTAAATAAATCTTGGAATTTTTCTTGTTTCAATTCCTCTACCGCTTCATTTAATATTTTCTGATAAGTTTCAAAACCAATATCATTAATAAAGCCTGACTGGTCGGCACCTAATAAATCCCCTGCTCCTCTAATATCTAAGTCACGCATAGCGATTTTAAAGCCACTGCCTAATGTAGAAAATTGCTCTAGGGCAATTAATCGTTTCCTACTTTCTTCTGATAAGGTGTGTATGGCAGGGCTAATTAAATAGCAAAATGCTTTTTTATTGGAACGCCCAACTCTTCCTCTCATCTGGTGCAAGTCACTTAGTCCAAAGTTTTGGGCATTGTTAATTATGATGGTGTTAGCATTCGAAACATCTACTCCATTTTCAATTATTGTGGTGGACACCAAAACATCAAAATCGCCTTCCATAAAGTCAATCATTAGTTCTTCTAATTTCTTGCCCTCCATTTGTCCGTGCCCAACTCTTATTTTTGCATCAGGACATAGCCTTTGCAGTAAGCCCGCTACTTCATTTATATTTTCAATTCTGTTGTGCACAAAAAACACTTGTCCGTTTCGTGCCATTTCATAGCTAATTGCGTCTCTAATAGTTTCTTGGCTCATCCCAATTATTGTCGTTTCAACTGACTGTCTGTTAGGTGGTGGGGTGTTTATTACTGATAAATCCCTAGCACCTAAAAGCGAAAATTGTAAAGTACGGGGGATAGGGGTTGCACTTAGTGTAAGTGTATCAATATTTTCTTTGAACAGTTTAAGTTTGTCCTTTATGTTTACACCAAACTTCTGCTCCTCATCAATGATAAGCAAGCCTAAGTCTAAGAATTTCACATCTTTCCCTACTATTCTGTGTGTTCCAATTAGAATATCTACTTGTGCTCTGGCTACTCTTTCCAAAGTTTCTTTTTGTTCTTTTGGGGTTTTAAATCGGCTGATATAGTCAACAGTACAAGGTAAGTGTTTCAGTCTTTTTTTAAAAGTTTTGTAATGCTGTAATGCTAGTATAGTTGTAGGGACTAATACTGCAACTTGCTTACTGTCGGCTACTGCTTTAAAGGCGGCTCTTATGGCAATTTCAGTTTTCCCAAATCCTACATCACCACATATTAATCTGTCCATTGGCATTTCCTTTTCCATATCCTGTTTTATGTCAATGGTCGCTTTTACTTGGTCAGGTGTGTCCTCATACATAAAAGAGGCCTCTAGTTCATGTTGTAAATAAGTATCTGGAGTAAACTGAAACCCTTTTTGAGATTTCCTTTTTGCGTAAAGTTGTATTAAGTTAAAAGCAATTTGCTTAACTTTTGCTTTTGCTTTCTGTTTTGTTTTTTGCCAAACAGGTGAACCTAATTGATTAATTTTTGGCTCTATACCTTCTTTGCCTGAAAATTTCGCAATTTTATGTAAGGAGTGTATGCTAATGTAAAGAATATCACCTTGCTTGTAAGTCAGTTTTATTACCTCTTGATATTTTCCGTTATTTTCTATTTTATGCAACCCTTCGAATCGACCAACACCATGGTCAATATGCGTAACAAAATCCCCAATATCCAGTGAGGTAAGTTGTTTAATGGTTATGGCCTGGTTGTTTGTAAATTTTGTTTTTGACTTGAATTTATGGTAACGGTCAAAAATCTGATGATCAGTGTATATTGCTTGTTTGTTCGTGTAATCAATATACCCTTCATGCAGAGAAAACAGTATGCATTTATAGTTGAGTGCTTCTTCAGTATGTTCAAATATAGCATTGAATCGTTCTTCTTGCTCGTCTGAAGAGCAAAGAATAATATTGTCAAGTCCTGCTTCTTTGTTTTTTAGTAAATCCTCTTTTAATAAATCAAATTGCTTATTTATTTTGGTAAGCGGATCGGTATTTATCGTTATCGTTTTCTCTATTTCAAAGTAAGGATGATTGCTATTTTCAATTACTGAAAATTGCTTAAGTTCCTTAATGAAATGATAGGCATTCGTGAATAAATATTCAGGACTTAAATGCTGAATTGCACTATCCGACACTTTGTTATATTGCTCAGTTGCTCGGTCAAAATAATCATCTATAATTCCCTTACTGTAATTGATGTCATTAGTCCATATTACTGAATTTTTCGGTAAGTACTCTAAAAAACTTACTTGCGATTCTATGCTCTTTTTTGCTTC
>CATIQX010000194.1 GCA_949531795.1 Cryomorphaceae bacterium
CAGTTCAATAAAAAGTAATAGAACTGTCATTTTTGATAATAACGGCAAAATCATTAAGAACAAGAAACACTACAAGAGGTTTCATATGATAACAGGATTAAATAGATATTCATATATTTTTCTTGGCGTTGTAGTTGCTGTGCTTTTAATTCTTCCACCTTTTCCTGCGCTGCTTTAAAAAGCTATTTAATAATACATTCGTATTAAACCATAGGCATATCTTCTTCCTTTAATTCAGCTATTTCCAAACCTCTTAAGTTGGTTTGCTTAGAACACTAAAAGTAAGATTGTTTTTCATACCCAAATACCCTTTGCTTAATTGCTCAGGGTATTTGCATATTTATAGGCTTATACTGGCTTAAAAAGGCTTATTTAAGACAGTCTAAATAGGTGTTTTTGATGTAAATCTGCTTTATTTTATGTGTAGTAGTTCGGATGGATAAATTCAAATGAAAGTCCAATAATCAGAACTCTTTTTGCTTAAAATCGGTATATCAATTTTGAAAAATAATACTAAAATCTAAATAATAAGTTAGCCCAAATTTCGCGCATAAAATCAATTATTAATCTTCATACTAAAAAATTAACCCTATTACATAGTGGTTTTAAAAATATTTATTAGTTTTGAAAAAAAACTGATATGAAGAAAATTACTTTTTTACTCCTATTCATTTCAATATTTGGGTATGCTAAAACGCCAATAACAGATGCTAATATTCAAACAGTATTAGACCTTTGGGTTTCAAACCCTAATTCTCCTCAATTTATAGAGACCAATAATACTCCATATTATGCTAAGATCTCTGATTGGGATGTAAGTCAGGTAACTAATATGTCACAATTATTTATTGGTAAAACTAATTTCAATGATGATATTTCAAAGTGGGATGTGGGTAATGTAACTACTATGGGATATATGTTTTATGGAACATCCTTCAATGGAGATATAAGTGCTTGGAATATGAGCGGTGTTACTACTATGTATGGTATGTTTTTAAGTGCAACCGCATTTAATAGAGACCTCAGTGCTTGGGATGTGAGTAGTGTAACGGATATGGGTTATATGTTTTCTGGAGCCACTGCTTTCAATGGAGATATTGGTTCTTGGGATGTGAGGAAGGTGAATAATATGTACGCTATGTTTTTTGAAGCATCATCTTTCAATGGAGATATTGGTTCTTGGGATGTGAGTAGTGTAGATAATATGTATGCGATGTTTAGGGGTGCCACTGCTTTCAACAGAGATATTGGTTCTTGGGATGTGAGTAGTGTTACTACTATGAGTTCTATGTTTCGAGGCGCCACTGCTTTCAATAAAGATATAAATGAATGGGATGTGAGTAGTATAACTGATATGAGGGAGGTATTTAGAGGAGCATCATCTTTCAATCAAGATTTAAGTTCTTGGGATGTGAGTAGTGTTAATAATATAAATTATATGTTTTCTGAAGCATCATCTTTCAATGGAGATATAAGTACTTGGGATGTGAGCAGTGTAATTGAAATGTTTAGGACGTTTTATAATGGAACCTCATTTAATGGAGACCTCAGTGCTTGGGATGTGAGCAGTGTAACTAATATGTATGGGATGTTTTGGAATGCAACCTCATTTAATGGAGACCTCAGTGCTTGGGATGTGAGTAGTGTGATTTATATGGATTATATGTTTTTCGGAGCCACTGCTTTCGATCAAAATATATCAGGTTGGTGCGTTTCAAATTTCGAATCAGAACCATATAATTTTAGTACTAATTCAGCATTGTCTGACACTAATAAACCTGTTTGGGGTACTTGTCCAACTGCAAGTATAGAGGACCAAAACCAATTAGATGTTTCAATCCATCCAAACCCTACATCAGATATGGTATACATAGAAGGTAATTACACTCAATTAAAAGTAGTTATTTATAATATTTTAGGTAAAGAAGTACTTTCTGTAAAAAATACAAACAACATCAATGTACAAGCATTGCCAAGCGGTGTGTATATGATTAGAATATCAGATGGTGTGGGGCAAACCAATAGAAAGTTTATAAAAAATTAAAACATACTTAAAATAATTTAAGAAGCCCTTTCAGAAATGTGAGGTTTTTTTTTATACCATAGGCATATCTTCTTCCTTCAATTCAGCTATTTCTAAACCTCGTAAGTAGGTTAAACTAACATTTATAGATGAATGTCCCATAGCTTTCTGTAGCTTGGTTATAGAGCCTGTTCTTTTAAAAATTTCTATAGCGCCTGAGTGTCTGAATGAGTTCCAAAATTATAATTAATGCTTCTCTTAAAATCACTTATTTTTTGCTCTTAATATTAAACCAATAACACCAACTGGCCAAACAAAAATTAACCAAACCCAAACCCAACTTGTATTATACCATTTTCCAGCTTGTAATCCTTTAGAAGACGCTTGAATAATCATTTGTTTTAACACAGTTGTTCTATTTCCAAATGCAATAGACTCTTGTTCTTTTGAAGTAATTTGGAGATAATTAGTTATATTGTTATTAACAGTGTCTATTAAATTAATGACCATTTGACCAGCCATTTTATGATCTGAAATCTCTCCTAATTTTCCTATTGCAACACCAGCTGAAGCCGCTGATATTGAACCTGAAACTATAGTTCCAGCTAATGATTCTGAGTTTGAAGCTAAACCAGCTGCAACACCCGCAACTATAACTGCAGCTGCTAAATCTTTCTTTGCTTGAATAATTTCATTTATAATGGTAATAGAGTATGATGTAGCTTGTTCAATAACCAATCCAGAATAGGAAATCAATTGTAATTCAATTGATTTTTGATCTGCACCCTCTATCCTTCTTGCTTTTTCAAAACAATAAATAACCTCTTCCATAGTTTGATTCCCAAGTAACTGAAATAATTTACAGATACCTAAACCAGTCCAAGCCTCTACAGTTGGGTTTATTTGAAGAGCCGCTTCATATGCATTTTGACCTTCTTCAAATCTTTGAGCCTTAACAGCCATAAATGCTTTATCTAAATTAAAATCTTTCATATATTATAAATTTTAATTCAAAAGTAATAAAATAATTTAAAATATTA
>CATIQX010000195.1 GCA_949531795.1 Cryomorphaceae bacterium
AGGATTATGTACATAGGATTGGACGTACTGCCAGAGCAGATAGAACTGGAGAAGCTATTACTTTCATTAACCAAAGACAAATCAGAAACTTTGTGGATATTGAAAAACTAATTGAAAAAAAGGTGCCAAAATTGGATTTACCAAAAGGATTTGAGGCTGGACCAGAATATACAATTGCTAAAAACAAGAAGAAAAAAAAGTGGAGTAATAACAAACCAAAGTTTAAGAAACCTAACGCTCCAAAATAGGAGCATGATGTGATTTTATTCTAGCATCAATAATTGGAATAGAACAAGAAAAGTGTTTGTTTTTATGTTCTGTATTTAAACCATAAATATCGTTTGCAGGGTTGGAACGTGTAAAGGTAACCCATAACCAATTAGAGAAATTTTCAGATGTAAATGTGGCGTCATCTACTAAAGTAATGAGTGCTATTCCTTCTAAATTCTGTTTTTGCAAACTAATAATTAACTCCTTAATTTTACCTTTTCCTTCTATAATCAAGTTTCCATTACTCACCAACCTTGAATTAGAAAATCCGACAGGTAAATTAAGATTGGATAAACTTATAGCTAATTCTCTTTTAATTTCTCCTGCTGCTGCAATTACAACTTTCGAACCTTCATTCAGCCCGTCTCCACTATAGTCCAAAGTATCAATAGTAGTTTTGGTTTGAAAATGCAAATCCCTTTTCCAATTTACTCTTTCTAGAAAATGTGTAAAATAAGCCTTTTCATCATTTACATCAGGCGCATCTTCTTCATCACAAATAAATACATATTTTGCTAAGGACATTTGCCCTGTTCCTAGTATATGATTAGCAATAGTTAATAATTCTTGTGGTTTTTTGTTAGGATTGTAAGGGGTATATCGTTCAGACCCTACAGCCAATAATAAAGGATGAACTCCCGAATCATCAACTGCATTAACTGCCTTCAGCCCCGGAATTTCTTTTTCAATTGCTTTTCCAGTAATGGAATGTATTAGAGCTCCAAACTGAGAATCTTCTTGAGGAGGTCGACCTACAACTGTAAAAGGCCAAATAGCATTTTCTTTGGCATACACCTTTTTAACTTTCAATACAGGAAAATCATGTGTTAAACTATAATAACCCAAATGGTCCCCAAAAGGCCCCTCAGGTTTTACATCATTAGGATGTAATTCGCCACAAATAACAAAATCAGCATCGGCTGAAATAGTATAGCCATCTTTTTTAGCATACCTAAAGTTTCTACCTCCTAATATTCCTGCAAATGCAATTTCTGACATTCCCTCTGGCAAAGGCATAACAGCAGCAAAAGTATGTGCAGGTGGTCCTCCTATAAAAATTGAAACCTTTAAAGGCTCTCCTTTTTGATTAGCATTTTTCTGATGCACACCAATACCTCTATGAATCTGGTAATGCATTCCTATTTCTTTATTGGTAATATAATCATTACCAGAAAGTTGAACTCTATACATTCCTAAATTAGAATTCATAATTCCAGGATTTTCAATATCTTCAGAATACACCTGAGGCAAAGTAATAAAAGCGCCCCCATCCTCTTTCCAACATTTTACTTGAGGAATGTCTTCTATTTTTATTTCATGAAAACTCCTGGGAAACCTAACCTTTATCGGAATAGCGTAAATAGCATGCAAAGCAGCATAAATAGCTTTAGCAGGATTCTTTAAAGCTACAGAAGGATCGGTTTTAAGATCAATCAATTGTTTTACCTTGTCTATGGTATCACGAAACATAAACTTACTTCTATCTAAAGTTCCAAATAAATTAGAAGTCGCCCTAAATTTACTTCCCTTTATATTTTCAAAAAGAATTGCCTTACCTGCTTTTGCAAATTCATCCAATTGCACAGATGCCATTTCCAAATTAGGATCAATTTCTTTAGTGATTTTAAGGATTTCCCCTCTCTTATCAAGGTTTGAAATACATTGCTGTAAGGATTTGTAAGCCATAATTCAAAAATAAAAAAACTCAGCGAATAGCTGAGTTTTTTAGTGTAATATATAACCATTAAATTATCTATTTTGCATACTAACATAGCCTCTGGAAGTAGCTCCGATATAAACCTGTCTTGGCCTTCCAATAGGCTCATTATTCTCTCTCATTTCTTTCCACTGAGCTATCCAACCTGGTAGCCTACCAATAGCAAACATCACAGTAAACATGTCGGTAGGAATTCACAAGGCTCTGTAAATAATTCCTGAATAGAAATCAACATTAGGATACAATCCTCTTGATTTAAAGTATTCATCCTCCAGTGCAACCTTTTCCAATTTCATAGCAATATCCAAAACAGGGTCTTCAATTCCTAATTCATTTAACACATCATCAGCAGCCTTTTTAATTATAGTTGCTCTTGGGTCAAAGTTTTTATATACTCTATGTCCAAAGCCCATTAAACGGAATGGATCTGATTTATCTTTTGCTTTAGCAACATACTTATCTACATCACAACCATCTGATTTAATTTCTTCAAGCATCTCAATCACTGCTTGATTAGCACCACCATGCAATGGACCCCAAAGTGCAGCAATACCTGCTGAAACTGATGCATATAAACTTGCATGAGAAGAACCTACAATTCTTACGGTTGAAGCAGAACAATTTTGTTCATGATCTGCATGTAAAATTAGTAATTTGTCAAGCGCTTTTGAAACAATAGGATTTATCTCAGTATCCTGAGTAGGTAATCCAAACATCATATGTAAGAAGTTAGAAGTATAATTTAACTTATTTTTAGGATACATAATTGGCTGACGCCTTCTATTCTTAAAACTCCAAGCAGCTAAAGTTGGAAGTTTAGCTATAAAACGAATAATAGTACCATTAATTTGTTCTTTCGATCTGTTAGGATCTAATGATTTTGGATAGAAAGCAGTTAAAGCTGAAACTAATGAAGAAAGCACTCCCATAGGATGAGCTTTAGAAGGATATCCGTCCAATATAGATTTTACATCTTCATGAACTAATGAATGTTCAGTAATATCTTTAGTGAATTTATCTAGCTCAATTTTAGTTGGTAATTCACCATAAATCAGCAAAAATGATACCTCTAAGAAAGTTGATTTCTCAGCTAGCTCTTCAATAGAGTATCCTCTATATCTTAAAGTTCCTTCTTCGCCATTTAGAAAAGTAATTGCGCTTTCAGTAGAACCCGTATTTTTAAATCCTCTATCTAAAGTAATTAATCCCGACTGTCCTCTTAATTTACTTATATCAAGTGCATTCTCATTCTCTGAACCAGTAACAACTGGAATTTCATATACTTTTCCTTCATAATGTAATTCTGCTTTCTTTCCCATTTCCTTTCTTTTGTTTAATCCTGCTAATATAATTGTTTATTTTTTAATAAACTTAAAATCTTTACCTTTATAAATTGCTTCATCGCCTAACATTTCCTCAATCCTTAATAGTTGGTTGTATTTAGCCATTCTATCTGAACGAGAAGCGGAACCAGTTTTAATTTGACCGCAATTTAAAGCTACTGCTAAGTCAGCAATAGTAGTGTCTTCAGTTTCACCTGACCTGTGACTCATCACAGAAGTATAAGAAGAATTCTGAGCCATTTTTACTGCATTAATCGTTTCTGTTAAAGTTCCTATTTGGTTTACTTTAATTAAAATAGAATTGGCAATATTATTTTTAATTCCTCTAGATAGACGATTTACATTTGTTACAAACAAATCATCACCAACTAATTGAACTTTATTTCCAATTTTATCTGTTAAACTTTTCCATCCATCCCAATCATCTTCATCTAAACCATCTTCTATAGATAAAATCGGATATTTTTCTGCCCAAGCTGCCCAAAAACATACCATTTCTTCTGGAGTTAACTTCTCTCCCGTCGACTGATGAAAATGATATACATTTTCATCCTCGTTATAAAATTCTGATGCTGCAGCATCTATAGCAATATACATATCCACCCCAGGAATATAACCTGCAGATTCAATTGCTTTTAGTACAATTTGAATTGCTTCTTCGTTAGAGCCTAAGTTTGGTGCAAAACCACCTTCATCTCCTACATTAGTAGAATGTCCTTGGGCTTGTAATTCAGATTTTAAATGATGAAATACTTCTGTTCCCATTTGTAAGGCCTCAGCAAATGAAATTGCTCCAACTGGCATTATCATAAATTCTTGAAAGTCGATACTATTATCCGCATGAGAACCACCATTTAATATATTCATCATTGGAATAGGTAACTCTCTTGCATTCTCACCTCCAATATGACTATATAGAGGCTTCCCACTTTCCTTAGCAGCAGCTTTAGCACAGGCCAAAGAAACAGCTAACATAGCGTTCGCTCCTAGATTGGCTTTATTAGGAGTACCATCCAAATCAATCATTTTCTGATCAATCAATTCTTGTTCGGAAACATAAATACCTTTTAATTCTTCATTAATAGATGTTTTAATATTCTGCACTGCTTTTAAAACACCCATCCCTAAATAAGTTCCTTTATCACCATCTCTTAATTCAACAGCCTCATGTTTTCCTGTTGAAGCTCCTGAAGGAACAGCGGCCCTACCCATCACTCCATTTTCAGTTAACACTTCTGCTTCAACAGTAGGATTTCCTCTAGAATCTAAAATCTGACGTGCATGTATTGCTACTATCCTTCCCATTATATTAGTCTTTATAGATTTTAATGTTAGTTACAAATTCATCAAATAAGTATCTTGAATCGTGAGGTCCTGGAGATGACTCAGGGTGATACTGAACTGAAAAACAGTTCTTATTTTTCAATTTAATTCCTTCAACAGTATCGTCATTTAAGTTAACATGAGTTACTTCAATGTTAGGGTTATTATTTATATCCTCTTCTGAAATTCCAAAACCATGGTTTTGTGAAGTTACCTCTGCTTTCTTGGTACTTAAATTTAATACCGGATGATTTATACCTCTATGTCCATTGTGCATTTTGTAAGTAGATATCCCTTCTGAAAGCGCCAATGCTTGATGCCCTAAACAAATTCCAAATACAGATTTCCCATCAGCGGTTATCTTTTTTACTTGTTCAATTACACTTGGCATCGCAGAAGGATCACCAGGCCCATTTGACAAAAAGAAACCATCAGGGTTCCAGGCATTCATCACCTCATACGAAGTATGCATAGGAAAAACTTGTAGATAACAATCTCTATCAGACAAACAAGTTAAGATATTACGCTTAACTCCCAAATCCAAGACAGCAACTTTAATAGTTGCATTTTTATTACCTACAAAATAAGGCGTTTTTGTACAAACTGAAGATGATAACTCTAAACCTACCATAGAAGGCACTTTGTCCAATAATTTTGTCAATTCAGTAATATCTGTAGTTGCAGTAGATATAATTGCATTCATTGCTCCTTTATCGCGAATATGTCTTACAACAGCTCTTGTATCAACATCAGAAATTACAACTTTATTTTGCTTTATAAAATAATCTTGTAAGTCACCATCACCTCCTTCACGTGAAAATCCAGTATTAAAATTCTTACAAATCAATCCAGCAATTTTCATATCGGAAGATTCAACTTCATTATTATTCACACCGTAGTTACCAATATGAGCATTAGTAGTGATCATCAGCTGTCCAAAATATGAAGGATCAGTAAAGACCTCTTGATATCCAGTCATACCTGTGTTAAAACATAATTCACCAGTAGCAATACCATCAATACCTACAGCTTTGCCATGAAAAATAGTCCCATCTGCTAATAATAAAACTGCAGCTTTTTTCTTATTATATTTCATCTTTAAATTTATTTATAAAAAAAGGATAAAACCTAAGCTTTACCCTTTCTTAAAATATTAAAAAGAAGTTACTTACTACTCTCCTTTTTCTTCTTTTTCTTCAGAGTTACTAGTCGTTTCATTAGTTTCAGTTACTACAGGATTTTCCTCAACTAACTTAGTATTTTCCTCTCCCTTCGTATCTTCAACTACTTCAGTATCTTCCATTGCTTTAGCATCATCAACAATTATAGCTTCTTCAACAGATGAAGCAACATCATCAACTTTCTTAGATTTAGCTCTTCTAGCTTTTTTACGCTTAGGCTTATCAGTTGTATACTCCTCATTGTAGTCAACCAGCTCGATGAATGCCATTTGGGCGTTATCACCTAGACGATTACTTAGCTTCAAAATTCTAGTATATCCTCCTGGTCTATCGGCAACTTTAGTAGCAACATCACTAAATAACTCAGTAATTGCCTGCTTTTGCTTTAAATATGAAAATACGGTTCTTCTTGAGTGCGTAGTGTCGTCTTTTGATTTAGTAATCAAAGGTTCAACATATACTCTTAATGCTTTTGCTTTCGCTAAAGTAGTTTTTATTCTTTTGTGCTCAATTAATGAACATGCCATATTAGCAAGCATTGCCTTTCTATGGGCAGCTTTTCTACTTAAATGGTTAAATTTCTTTCCGTGTCTCATTTTTCTTATTCGTTATCTAAATTATACTTCTCAGTGTCAAAACCGAAAGTCAATCCCTTTTCCTCAATTAAATCTTCTAATTCTGAAAGTGATTTCTTACCAAAATTTCTGAATTTCAACATATCAGATTTTTTAAAAGAAACTAATTCACCTAATGTAAATACTTCAG
>CATIQX010000196.1 GCA_949531795.1 Cryomorphaceae bacterium
TATTTATAAATCTTTGATTAATAAGCAAGCAACAGATGATCAAATGGTTAAAGTTGGAAGAATATCTGGCTTTGTTGCTTTAATGATTGCTTTAGTAATTGCTCCTCAATTGGGTAGTTTAGGTCAAGTATTTCAATTTATTCAAGAGTACACTGGAGTTGTAAGCCCAGGTATATTAGCTGTTTTCTTAATGGGTTTATTTTATAAAAAGTCTACAAATAATGCAGCAATTTTAGGTGTTTTAATATCTATACCAATTGCCATGTATTTTAAAATTGCACCTGACAGTTGGTTTTTTGTGAATATTCCATTTATGCATCAAATGCTTATAACATGTCTTGGAACTATCTTTATTATATATTTTATTAGCTTTCTAGAAGGAAATAAAGATAATCCGAAAGCTATTCATTTGTCAAAAGATTTATTCAAGACTTCTACTTCTTTTAATATTTCTGCTTTTGTTGTTTTACTAATTACAGTGTTTCTTTATTCTTTCTTTCAATAAATATTTAAATGTATAAAATTTATTTTTTTATAATCTCTCTACTTTGTCTCTTTTCATGTCAAAATGATTCAACTTCTTCGTTATTAGATTCTAAAACTGAAGATCATATTAATAGTTTAATTGATGATATGACTATTAAGGAAAAGGTAGGACAAACATGTCAAATTACATTAGATGCAATATTAAAGAAGGACACTTTAGGTGTTTTACTAGAGCCACACGAAATTGATCAAGAAAAATTAAATATTGCACTAATAAATTATAATGTGGGATCAATATTAAATGTTTCTAATCATACTTTTAGTTTGGAGAAATGGCAGAATATTATAGATAATGTTCAATCTACAGCATCAACGACAAATCATAAGATTCCCATTATTTACGGAGTTGATGCTATACATGGAGCAACCTATATAAAAAGTAGTACTTTGTTTCCTCAAGAAATTGGGTTAGCTGCAACTTGGGATACTTCTCACGCACGTATTATGGCTGAAATTACAGCTTATGAAACAAGAGCTTCTGGAGTGCCCTGGAACTTTTCACCTGTTTTAGATTTAGGTAGAAATCCGATTTGGTCAAGGTTTTTTGAAACTTTAGGAGAAGATGTTTATTTAGCTAAAACTATGGGTAAATCTATAATAAAGGGATACCAAGGAAGTGCTAATATTGATAAAT
Organism: Cryomorphaceae bacterium; assembly: GCA_949531795.1. Classification (GTDB taxonomy): domain Bacteria; phylum Bacteroidota; class Bacteroidia; order Flavobacteriales; family BACL11; genus UWMA-0277. Next base: position 1,181 of record CATIQX010000196.1, read on the forward strand.
ATCATGTTGCAGCATGCCTTAAACATTTTGTTGGTTATAGTGTTCCTTCTAGTGGAAGAGATAGAACACCTGCTCTTATTCCAAACAGATCTTTGGAAGAACTTCATCTCCCTGCTTTTAAGGAAGCTATTGATGCAGGAGCGTTAACTGTCATGATTAATAGTGGGGAAGTAAATGGTATTCCTGGACATGCAAATAAATATCTACTCACAGATATTCTCAAGGATAAATGGGGTTTTTCTGGTTTTACTGTTTCAGATTGGGAAGACTTTATTAATTTGCATAAGATGGCACAAACTGATTCTACTTTAAAGGATGCTATTGCAACTGCAATTAATTCAGGCGTTGATATGAGTATGGTTCCAAACAACCCTGAGTATAAGAGTTATTGTAAGTTATTTATTGAACTAGTAAATGAAGAGAGAATAAGTGAAACTCGTTTAGATGATGCTGTTAGAAGAATATTAAGGGTGAAAAACCATTTAGGATTATTAAATCAAACAAGAATTCCAGTTTCAAATGATTATTCAGATTTTGGTTCAGAAGAACATAAAAAGGCTTCTTATAATGCAGCATCAGAATCAATTACATTATTAAAGAACAAAGATTTACTTCCATTATCTACTGAAAATAAAATTTTACTTATTGGCCCAACTGCAAATAGTCTAAATTGTTTGAATGGTGCTTGGACTCATACATGGCAAGGAGTAGATGAAAACTATAATAATGATTATCCAACAATTAAAGATGTTATTAAAGATAGGTTTGCAAAAGTTAATTATTTTGAGGGATCTAAGATGATAATGAAAGATGGAGATGAGCATGATATTCTATCTTCAGACCTTCAAGATGCTGTAAAATCTGCACAATTTTCTGATGTAGCCATAGTATGTTTAGGTGAGCTTCCATCAACTGAAAGACCAGGTGATATTCTTACTTTAGATTTACCCCAGGAACAACAATTAATTGTTAGGGAGTTAAGTAAAACTGGCATTCCAATAATACTAGTTCTTGTTGAGGGAAGGCCTAAAATTATAAGAGAAATTGAGCCTTTATCAGACGCTATATTACAAGCTTACCTTCCTGGAGATCAAGGAGCTAATGCAATTGCTGATGTATTGCTAGGAAATGTAAATCCATCAGGAAAATTACCTTATACATACCCTAGGCATAATGGTGTTATTATGCATTATGACCATAAGAAATCTGAATTATTAAATGCTAATACTTGGAAGGATAGTTACTATAATCCTCAATGGGATTTTGGTTTTGGTTTAAGCTATACTACTTTTGAATATTCTAATATGAAGTTAAATAGTAAATCAATAAATTCTGATAATGAATTATTGGTTTCAGTTGACATAAGAAATACTGGTAATGTAATTGGAAAGGAGGTTGTCCAGCTTTACATTAGAGATCATTATGCTACAATATCTCCATCATTAAAGAAACTAAAACGATATACCAAAATAGAATTAAAACCTTCGGAATCGAGAACGGTTAATTTCACCATATCTTCTGATGACTTGAAATTTTACGGAATAGAAAATAATTGGATAGTAGAAGAAGGGAAATTTAGTGTTATAATTAATAGCCTTATTCAAGATTTTAATTTCATAAAATAATGATCTTTAAACTTGAATATAAAAGAATATGGCTAATGATTTTTTTCATTACATCTTTACCTTTTATTTCTTTTACTCAGAATATAGAGAGTATTTCAAGTTTTAAGAGTACACCAGAAACAATTAAAGATCCTATTTCAAATATAAGAATGGGAGGGTATTTTAGGTTTTTAGGGTATGTAAGAAATTTTCATAATATGTATGATTTGGATGTACCAAATTACTATTCTGGAGTACACCCACAAAACACAACTATAAGTGTAGGTACAGGATACAGAGA
>CATIQX010000197.1 GCA_949531795.1 Cryomorphaceae bacterium
AGCTTTACTAAATTAGACTCACCTGTTGGTAAGTATCTTCTATAAATATTACTACTTACAATCTGTTTTACAAATGAAGGGTCCATCCATGCATTTGCTAATTTCATTTTATTATATCCTAACAACTGTTGTTCGTCAATGAAATAATTCATGTCAATATTGTATGGCACTTTAGGATTTTGATAGTCATTTGGAAGACAAAATGTAGAATTTCCTTTGTAACGTACTCCAACACTATCATAAACAGTGCCATTTAATGTTAGTGTAGCAGGAATTCTTTCACCTGGTGAATAGTACCATGAATTTACTAAATAATTATGATAATTTTGATTAGTAAATTTTAAATCAATAACTCTAATAGAATCTTCATCAAAAAGACCTCCAGGACTATCATATAAAGTTTGAGGATTGTACAGGTTTTGTGAGGCAAGAACAAAAGGGAATATTAAAAAGAGAAAGATGTATTTTTTCATTTTGCGAATTTAAGAAAATAAACTATTATCAAACGAATGACCTGATTTTTTAAAAAATAGCTTCACTGCTTTCCTGCCTTTTTTTCCTAAGGAAATAGAATAATCATTAACATATAAAGCTATGTGAGCATCCACAACTTTCTTTTCCATTTCTTGCGCATGACACTTTACGAAATCAGCAGAACTACTTGGGTTTTCAAAAGCATATTCCACTGATTTTCTAATTACTCTTTCTATTTTCTTTTGCTCTGATAAAGGTAATTCCCTTTTCACTACAATACCACCTAAAGGAATGGGAAGGCCCGTTTCTTTTTCCCAAAACTCACCTAAATCACTTACCTTATTCAAACCTTTATCCTTATAGGTGAATCGGTTCTCGTGAATAATAAGTCCTGCATCTACTTTTCCTTCAAGTACCTGATTTTCAATTTCAGAAAAAATTGTTTCAACTTTATTTTGATTTTTGGGAAAAGCAATATTTAACAACATATTTGCAGTCGTATATTTTCCAGGAATAGCAATCTTACTCTCCTTTTTTAAAATAGTATTTGGTTTTTTAATAAGTATAGGGCCACAATTATTTCCCAGTGCAGAGCCACTATCCAAAAGAACATAATCACTTACACAATATGTAAAAGCGTTATAACTAAGCTTTGTAACATCTAGTTTGCCTTGAAAAGCCCACTTATTTAATTGCTCTACATCAGCAAAAACAACCTCAAACATTAACCCTTCCGTATCAATTTTATGATGAACAAGTGCATCAAAAATAAAAGTATCATTTGGACAAGGCGAAAAACCTAAAGTTAACTTCATAGTCCCATAATTATTTTAGCAACTTGATTGTTTAAATTATTAATTGCTAAGGGCATGTTCCAATTTGCTTTATTGCGCTTTTCCACATTATTAGAAATTGCTCTTATCTGAACGCAAGAAATCCCAAATTCGTTACAGACTTTAAAAATAGACGCTCCTTCCATGCTCTCCACATCAGCATTTAGTCTATTAATAATTTTATCTATTGACTGATCATTTCCATGAACGGTATTCACGGTAATTCCCTTCACTTTTTGTAGTGAGGTTTTACTTTCTACACTGTATTTAGTCAATATCTCAGAATCAGAAAACAATTCAAAATCATTTCCATTTTCAAAACCTAATTCCGAAAAATTATCCTCTACCACCTCAACAACATCACCTATTACATAATCTTTAGAAAAAGAACCAGCAACACCCATGTTAATTACTAAATTGTATTTATTTTTAGATAACTCTTTAGTGACTTGAATAGATGTATTGACCATTCCCATTCCTGTAATAAGTATCTTACAATCCTTAAATTTATCATTAATAACTTCCTTATGTGTCGCCACAACCAATAGTATCTTCATTTGGCAAATATACCAAAAGAAAAGGTAGTATATTTGCAGACTATTTACAAAAATATGAGTGATACTTATAATAAAAAAATAGCCGATAATATTAAATCGGTTTTATCAGAAATTGGAGAAAATCCAAAAAGAGAAGGTCTTTTAAAGACACCTGAACGGGTTGCAAAGTCTATGGATTTTTTAACTAATGGCTATCAAAAAGACCCTACTGAAATATTAAAATCTGCTATGTTTGCTCAAGACTACAGTCAAATGGTATTAGTAAAAGATATCGAACTTTATTCATTGTGCGAACATCACATGTTGCCTTTTTTTGGAAAAGCTCACATTGCATATATCCCAAACGGCCATATTGTTGGATTAAGTAAAATACCAAGAAT